>DASPQQ010000248.1:0-3070 GCA_035624885.1 Bryobacteraceae bacterium
AGATCGCCCACCCCGACATGCCGGTAGCTGAACTTGTAAAACAGCGTCAGCGGCCGCGAAAAATGATGCACAATCTGCGCGGAAGCCTCTTTCCGGATCGACCGGAACGTCCGCACGTCGTGCGTATCGTCATAGAGCACCGAGAACGTGGCGTCCAGCTTCGGCATGTTGAAAATCTTCGGCACGTAATAATTCACCAGCGCCCGCTTCTGCAGCGTCGAAAGAATCCCCTGCACGCTCACCGTCTGTCCGCGTCCCAGAAAATTCAGCCGCGTCAGGTTCACCGTCATACGCGGGCTGACTCCCGGGCCGCCGCCCGGGTTCGAGAGGTCCGTCACCGCGTTGCTCCCGCCGATGCGCGCGAATTCCGCGCCGGGCGCCACCGTGAGCGAATACTTGTGCGCTTCCTGAATGTCGTAGAGGACATACTTGTGGTCTTCTTCGCCATCCGGATTCTGGATCGCCATATCCACCTGCGAGAAGATCCCCAGATCGTCCAGCCGCTTCTGTGTTTCCGCCATCTCCACCGGAGAAAGCGGATCGCCCGGATTCAGCGTGATCTGCTTGTTCACCAGTTTCTGGCTGGTCGACTGCAGACCGCTCAGCACCACCTCCCGCACAAACTCCTGATCGCCTTCGCTGATGGTGAACTCGAGATCGATCGTGTGCGGCTTCGGGCCCGCCTTCGAACTCCACTCGAACGTCGCCCGCGGAAAACCGTGTTCGCCGTATTCCTCGAGAATGGTCTGCCGGTCCGCCGCCACGCTGAATTCGCTGAATGGCTGTCCCACCTGCGAACTCAGCCTCGCGAGCGACTTCGAAATGTCCAGTTTCGACGGTCCCCGGATCGCCAGCGACGAAACCGTGTACTGATCGCCTTCCTCGATCGTGAAGAACACCGCGATATCGCCGGTCCTGCCGAGATAGTCGTCCACCACGCGGGTCGTCACCTTCACGTCGCGAAAACCGTTCGACTGATAAAGCGCCTCGATCGCCGCCACGTCCTGCTTGCGGAATCCCTCGTTGTAACGCCCGCGCCGGAGCTCGAAGGAGCGCGGCGCAATCACCATCCGCTCGCGAATCGTCTTGTCATCGAAGTACCTGTTCCCGGTGACGCTCAGAGCCACGACCCGGTGCAGATCCCCGCGGTCGATCGTATATTCGATCACGGTCACGCCGTTCTCCACGTGCTGCACCGGATCGCTCACCTTCGCGTCGTAATATCCCCGCGACTGAAAATAATCCCGCAGCCCGTCGGTACCCTCGGCCAGAAGGTCCGCATCCACGGCGTGCTCCTCGAATATCGGAATGCTCTGCCGCAACTGCCCGGTTGGAATGCGCGCCCCCGGGGTGCGGACTTCGAGCGGCATCCCGGGATCGACCGTCAGCCGCGGTCGGCCCGTCTTTCCTTCCTCATCCGGATCGATCCCATCCAGCACCACTGTCGCAACCACCCGGTCCGCCTTCAGAAAGCGCAGCCGGATGCGGTCGAGGCCGGTGCGGGTGCGCGACGCCGTGATCCCGCTGTATCCCGGCAGCAGCAGGCGCCGCCAGCGCGAAGCCCGGATGATCTCTTCCTTCGAAAGCACCGTCGTATCGCCGGTGATCTGCGGCTCCGCATAGCGCGCCCGCTTGCCGGTCGTGATGTTGAAGCGGATCCGCACCTGCTGAGAGGTGGGGTCGTAGTGGTATTCCGGATCGATCGAGGCATTGAAGTACCCGTTATCCACCAGCAGCTTGCGGATATTGGCGATGGAAACAGGAATCTGCGACTCATCGAACGGTTCGCCGAGCCGCAGCCGCGCCACCGTAACGATTTCGTTCGCGCTCGGCGGTTCGGAGAAATCGGCCCTGGCGGTCACCGGTCCGATAAACCAGCTGCCCTTCGTGATCACCCGGACCGTGATGCCCTCGGCCGCGGAACCGCTCGCATCCACCTGAATGTCCCGGTATCGCCCCGTCGCGTAGAGCCGTTCGATGGTGGCCCGGACGTCCGCCGCATGGTACGGCTCGCCGCGTTTGAGCGGTACGATATTGGCCAGAACCGTGGCTTCGAGAGGCTGTTCCGGCGGCTCGAACACGAGGTTCGCGATGCGGATGTTTTCAAAGGAGGAATCGTCCGCCCGCGCCTCGCGCGGCCGGGCCGCGGCGACGAGCAGAAGAGCCAAAATGCCTGTGGAAAAGCATTTCCGCAACAGCTTCATCGTATCAGCGATCACCGGTATTGACACCCTGCTACCATTGCGCCAGAGTGTCCCGGCCTTCATATGAGGAACGTTACAGCCGCCAGATTCGGTACGCTCCATTTGGCCCGGAAGCGCAGGAACGTCTCGCCGCCGCAACTGCCGTAGTCGTCGGCTGCGGCGCGCTCGGCTCTGTCTCAGCCTCGCTTCTCGCCCGCGCCGGCGCCGGCACGCTCCGGCTCATCGACCGGGACTTCGTCGAGGAAAGCAATCTCCAGCGTCAACTCCTTTATACGGAAGAAGATGCTCGCAATCGGATGCCCAAAGCCGAAGCCGCGCGCCGCCACCTCGCCGCGGCCAATTCCGGCATCCGGATCGAAGCCGCCATCACCGATCTCAACCCCGGGAACGCCGAAGAACTTCTCCGCGCCGATGTCATCCTCGATGCCACCGACAACTTCGAAACCCGCTTCCTGATCAACGATTTCTCGGTCCGCGAGAATATCCCGTGGATCTACGGCGCAGCCATCGGCGCCTATGGCATCGCCATGCCAGTCCTCCCGAACGACGGCCCCTGTTTCCGCTGCCTCTACCCCGATCCGCCCGCCGGCGCCCAGCCGACCTGCGAAACCGCCGGCATCCTCGGCCCCGTCACCAGCCTCATCGCATCCGTCCAGAGCATGGAGGCGATCAAAATCCTCGCCGGACGCCACTCCGCCGCCCGCCGGAAAATTTTTACCGCCGACCTCTGGCACGGCCCCATCCGCGAAACCGCTCAACCGGACCGCGCGCCCGACTGCCCCGCCTGCGCCCGCCGCGAATTCACCTGGCTCACTGGCCGCCGCGCCCCGGTCAGCCTCTGCGGGCGCAACGCCGTCCAGATTCAC
>DASPQQ010000249.1:0-13289 GCA_035624885.1 Bryobacteraceae bacterium
GGGTCCGCTCTCTCACGCTCGTGAACACCTGGGCGAAGACCGATACTTATTCCGGCTCCGTCATGCGCCTGCTCCGCGTGCTGCGCCAGCGCCTCACGGACGACGCCGAATTCCTGCATGCCAACACCCTCGTCGTCAACGCCGCCGCGCCGCTGCAGTTCATGTCGATGGAAGACGTCGCGCAGTCGATCCTTCACTTCGGACCGATCCAGCCCGCTGCCGCGTACCTGCGCAACCTGAAGGCCGTCGAAGCGCATGACGTGCTCGATCGTCTGCGGGCGATCGATTGCCCCACGCAGGTCATCTGGGGCGATGAAGACAAAGTCTTCCCCGCCTGGCACGCGCGCCAGTTGCTTCAATCGATCCCGGACGCGAGAGACCTCGGCCTCAAAGGCGTCGGTCACATGGCCATTCTGCAGGCGGCCGATTCGGTCGCGATGGCGATTACTTCACTGGCAAATGCAGCGTCATCAGAGCCAGCGCCCCGTCAATCCCGGTGATCCAGTGCGGCGTACCCGCCGGCACGATCAGAAAATCGCCTTTGGATAATGTGCGCGATTCGCCGCCTTCGATCTTCGTCCCGGAAAGATTCGACGCGTTGGTGCGCTTCTCGTCGACGAGCTTCCCGCCGGTGACCATCGTGCCCGTCCCCTCGACGACATAGAACAGCTCGGCTTCGGTCTCATGCACCGAAGCCGGTGCGGCCACCGATCCCACGCGATACTCCAGATTCGCGTTGTAAGGAGCCAGCCGCACAATGGGCTGAATGAAATTCGCCTGATCCGGTTTGCGCTCCGCTTTGGCTTTGGCGATCATTGCGGTCACGTCGCCGGCCGCGGCGAAAAGTTTCGGAGCCGGAGGCGTCTGCCCCGGCGCGACAATCGCAGACACGAAAAGAAGAGCCACAGTGCGCATGGCGCGATTCTACCGCAGATCTCACATGTACACGCGCCTTCAGAGTCTGTGTGAGAACTCCGGCTCACGGGTATCCGGCTGCGAGCGTGGTCCGGAAAATCCGGTACAGACAACCTTTTTCGCGCCGTCCCGGCTCTCACGCAGAAGTTTTGTAACGCGAAAAAGGAGTCTGTCCCGGTTTTCCTCAGGGGCTACTCAGGAGAAAACGCCCTGAGTGCAGTTCTCACACAGTCTCTTCAGGCACGTCTCTGCGTCGCGCCAGCACCACCAGACCGAGGACGCGCGGCGCTCGTCGCGCCCACCCTGTTTACCGGACCGGATTCAGCACCCCTCCGACCGCCATCCGCCGTTGGACACGCGGCTTGAGCTCCCCGAACACGCCGCCTGAACGGGCGCCCGTCCTGAGAACTCATTCCGTCAGGAGCGTTAGACTCAAAGCATGTCGAAACGTCAGCGTCTCACCGCCATCATCGAGCGCGAAGGGGATGGCTACGTATCACTCTGTCCGGAGTTGGATATCGCGAGCCAGGGTTCGACGATCGAAGAGGCCAGAGCCAATCTCGTGGAAGCCCTGAGTCTGTTCTTCGAGACTGCCGACCCGTCTGAGGTCGAGGCCCGCTTCCGCGGCGAAGTATTTGTCACTCAGGTCGAGGTCCCGGTTGGGTAAGCTCCAGGTGCTCTCGGGCGCGCTGCCGAGGCAACTGTTCGAGGTCGCCGGGTAGCCGTCTGATTCCGGCTCGCGGTCGCATCGGCTGACCTTCCGTTACCTCAATGGATTCGGCAGCTTCTCGGTCCCCCGAATCTCCGCCATCGTCATCCTGTTCGTCTCATCGATGATCTTCAGAAACGCCCGCTCACTCCACGCCAACCCCACGGCCGGGACCAGCTCCGGCGTATCGATCGAAGTGTGATAGATCACGTGGTCGATGATGTGGAACGAAGGCGCATACGGGCTCACCGCGCCCAGCGATCCGCCCGCGTGCGCTTCCGGCACCTTGTACACCGTGACGTTGAAATCCTGGAACGTCTTCTTCACCAGCTGCTGAAACGCGGGGCTCCCGCTCGCAAACCACCGCCGCGCGCTCACCGCGTTCGACGTCATCAGATCCGCGTTGTACATGTACAGCAGCGTCTGCGACGTGTGCTCCGCATTCAGCACCACCGCGACCTTCGACCAGTCATGGGTCCTGATCATCAGATCCCGCCCCGTTTCGCCATGATGATGATCCGGCGTCGCCACAAACACCATCGTGCGCGGACGCTGCGCCTGCGGCACCGCCGCGTAATGCCGCGCGATATCGATGGCTGTCGCCATCCCGCTCGCGTTATCCATCGCGCCCTCGAAGAATCCGTCGGTGTGCGACATCACCAGCACTTCTTCGTCTGAGGAACCGGGCAGCACCGCATAGACGTTCTGGCTCGGCACATTCTCGCGCTCCTCGATATCCAGCTTGAGATGAATCTGCACCTTCTGCCCTGAAGCCAGCAGATCGCGCAGATAGAATCCCTCATCCTGGCTGATCGTCATGGTCGGCACCGCGTCCGGTCCCGTGGGCGCGCCTTCCGGATTGAACTGCGCGTTCCCCGGCACCGCCATCACATTGATGATCATGGCCGCGCCGGCGCGCGTCACGAGAGTATCGGAGTTGAACAACCCCGCGCGATCGCTCGCCGAATGGCTGCGTCCGCCGGGCACGAAGGTGCTGTAAACCAGCACAGCTTTCCCCTTGAGGTCGCGTCCCAGCAGATCCGGAGCCGCGCCCACGCCGACCCAGATCGCTTCCGCTGTGATCCCTTCCTTCGGTGTCGGCTTCGTCTCATTGATCGGATAGAGCGTCAGCAAGGAACCCGTCTTCGTTCCCGCCGCGTAAGATCCTTCCCAATGCGTCGGATACCAGAGCTTTTTCACCGTGAACGGCTGCCGCGTGATTTTCAAACCGAGCTTCGCGTACTCTTCGGCCATCAGCTCGGTGGTCATGTGGTCATACTTCGTCCCGGTAATCCGGCCCCAATACTGCTCGCCATCGTCGAGACTTTTGAGCGAAATTGCGGTGAATTTCCTGATCAGCTCCTTGATGCGATACCCATCGACGTCGCGATACGCTTCCTGCCCCGGCTTCAGCGGGTAATCGGGATATTCGGTGTCGTCGAACAGGAGCTTGTCCATATCGCGCGGCAGCCCAAGCCCATAAGTCTTCTCCACCTTCGCACCGGGCCGCATCTGGGCCGCAAGCACGCCGACCACCATCACGAAAAGAACAAGCTTCTTCATCGCCAGAAGTCTATCGAACTTTTCTCTCACCTGTTCCCGTAAACCGGAATCGCGGCGCCGTGAATCACCGCGGCCTGCTCGCTGCAGAGGAACAGGATCACTTCGGCAATCTCTTCCGGCTTCGGCCACTTCGCGAAGTCCGCGCCCGGCATCGCGCGCCGATTCGCTTCCGTATCGATGATGCTCGGCAGCACGGAATTGACCCGCACTCCGCGCCCCTTTACATCCGCCGCGAGAGAATCCATCAGCGCCAGCGCGGCAGCCTTCGAAGCGGAGTACGCGCCCAGCCCGGCCTCATGCTCCAGCGCCGATCGCGAAGCGATATTCACGATCGCCCCGCTCCTCTGCGCCAGCATCGCTTTCACGGCCGCCCGCCCCAGCACAAAACCGGCACGCAGATTCAGCGAAAGCATCTGCTCCAGAACTCTCGCGTCGGTTTCCCAAAGCGGTTTCCCGCCGGCAAATCCGCCGACCGTGTTCACGAGCGCATCGATTCGCCCGAACCTCGCGACGATGCCGCCGACCAGGTCTGCGGCCGCAGTCTCGTCGGTGACGTCCGCATGAATTCCCGCAAGCCTTTCCGGTCCCCGCAGCGCGGCCCACTCCTCTTCCGAGCGATATGTAACCACCACCTCCGCGCCCTCGCCCAGAAAGGCCAGGCTTACCGCGCGGCCCAGGCCCCCCGTGCCGCCCGCCACCAGCACCACCTTGCCGCCGAATCGCAAACTCATGCGCTCACATTATCAGGATCCGGGCGAATTGATCGCGTCGCGGCTGGCCCCCGCACCTCGCTCGCCGCCGATGTCCTGAAATTGCCACCCGATGCAGGCGTGCCGATGAATGTATTTCAATCCGGTTACATCATCCGCTAATCTATTTGTTTGGCTCTGAATCTCTTACCCAAAGACGACAGGTTCCTCTACCTGTTCGAACGTCATGCCCAGATTCTCAACCGCGCCGCGAAACTCCTTGTCAGCGGTCTCAGAGACGGCTATGACGGCGTCTGCCGCATCCAGAAGGACATCGGCGGTATCGAAGACGAGGGCGACAAAGTGGTGCACGACATCTTTGCCCACATGCGCTCCACGTTCATCACGCCCTTCGACCCGGAAGACATCCAGTCCCTCGCCACCGCGCTCGATGACGTTCTCGACCATATCGACGACGTGACGTTCCGCATCGTGGCCTATCGCCTCAAGCCCATCCCGTCGGCCGTCATTGCACTCGCCGAAAAGGTATCGAAATGCTGCGCCGTGCTCACCCAGGCCCTGCAGGCTCTCCACGCGCGCAGGCCGGTTCTCAGCTACTGCATCGAGATCAACCGCCTCGAAAACGAAGCCGACGAAATGGAGCGCGACCTCATCGCCGATCTCTTCAGCAACGAAAAGGATCCCATCGAGCTCATTCGCAAGAAAGAGATTTACGAGCTGCTCGAAGCCACCACGGACCGCTGCGAAGACGTGGCCGACGTCATCCAGAACGTCTTTGTCAAGAACGCCTGATCCTCAATGGTTTCCTTCGCACTCGTCGCGTTCATCATCGGCGTCGCGCTCATCTTCGACTACATCAACGGCTTTCACGATGCGGCCAACTCGATCGCCACCGTGGTCTGCACGCGTGTGCTCACGCCGCGCGTCGCCGTCATCTGGGCCGCATTCTTCAACTTTGTCGCCGCCTGGCTGCTCGGCACCGGCGTGGCCGCGACCGTCGGCACCGGCTTCGTCAACATGCGCCTGGTAACGCCCGGCGTGGTCCTCGCCGGCCTCATCGGCGCCGTTCTCTGGGACATTCTGACCTGGTACCTCGCGCTGCCCACCAGTTCCTCGCACGCCCTCATCGGCGGCTACGCCGGAGCGGCGCTCGCCAAAGGTGGTCTCACCGGGCTCGTCGCCGGCAAGTGGACCGTCACCGTCGCCTTCATCGTGCTTTCGCCGCTCATCGGCATGGTGGTGTCGTATCTGCTGATGGTCAGCGTCTACTGGAGCTTCCGCACATTCACGCCCGCCCAGATGGACCGCCACTTCCGCCGCTATCAGCTCGTCTCCGCGGCGTTCTTCAGCTGCGCGCACGGGACCAACGATGCACAGAAGACCATGGGCATCATCACGGCCGTACTCGTGGCCGGCGGCCTGCAGCACGATTTCCACGTACCCTTCTGGGTGATCGCGGCATCGAGCACGGCGATGGGACTCGGCACCATGAGCGGAGGCTGGCGCATCGTCCGCACCATGGGAACGCGCCTGACGAAGCTGCAGCCGCGCAGCGGTTTCTGCGCCGAAACCGGCGCCGCGATTTCAATTCTCTTCGCCACCTGGCTCGGCCTGCCGGTCTCGAGCACGCACGCGATCGCCGGAGCCATCGCGGGTGTCGGATCGATTCAGCGCACCCGCGCCGTGCGCTGGCATCTGGCCGGCGGAATCGTCACCGCGTGGGTTCTGACCATCCCCGCGTCGGCCGCCGTCGCCGCCATCGTATTTCTGGGAATTCGTTTATTCGCACCCGCGTTCTGAGCCGCCACGCGAGGCCCTGCGGGCAGAAACCGTGCCGCATCCTGAACTGCGATAATCGCCCATAGATGAAGTTCCCGGCGCTCATCGGCTTTCTCGTCGCGCTGTCACTCCCGGCCTTCCCCCAGACTCACACCGCCGCCAGCCTGGGCCGGGCTCTCCGGGAAGCCGGCCTCAACCCGGCCGAATGCTATCGCGTTCGCGACATCGAATTCTCCCAGGAAGACGCCCAGTTCTGGCTCACCAGCGGCTACCTCATCTTCGGCAAACCGGTGAACGGCGCGCCCGTCGCCGCTCTTTTCACTGCGGATATCGAAGGCGGTGACGCCGAAATCCTTCTGCGTCCGCCCGACCGTTCCGAGCGCCAGACGCTTGCGGCCCATACCGAATCCCCGACCCTCAACGAACACTTCGCCACTGCGATTTTCCTCTTCACCGACCCCCATGTCCGCACTCTGCTCGAACAGGTCCGTTCCAGCGGGGATTCGAAAAAGGCGCCGGATATCGGTGCTCTTCTCGCCGAGCAGTGGAACTCCACGGTCGGCAATATCGTGGGCAGCTTCGAGTCGCGCATCGTTCTCGATCTGCTCTCCGGCCCCGGCCGTCCCGGCTTCTTCGACGCCATCCTGGAGGGCCGCAAGCTCGGCAATTTCGACGTCATGTACGACTCCCGCGCCTGGGAACAGATCAACGCCGGCCAGGTGACCACGCGCGATGGCCGCACCGGCTGGGAAACCTGGACCAGTTTTTCCGATAAATCGCACCGCAGTCTTCCGCCCGCGCCTCCCGAAGAGCGCATCGTCAGCTACAAAATCGACGCCACGCTCGACCCCTCGCTCCAGCTCGCCTGCGTCACCCGCATTCGCATTCAGGCCTCGGCCGACTCGCGCAACGTCATCGCGTTCGACATCTCCGGCAGGATGCTCGCGACCGGCGCGAAGGTCGATGGCATGGAGGCAGAAGTCTACCAGCGCGAGTCTCTGCGCAGCGGCTACGTGCAGAACGCCGGCAATGAGCTCCTGCTCGTTATCCCGCCGCAGCCGCTCGAACCGGGCTCCGAGCACGAAATCGAAATTCGCCACGCAGGCAAGGTCATCGACGACACCGGCCACCAGGTCTACTTCGTCAGCGCCCGCGGCGCCTGGTATCCCTGGCGCGGCGTGCAGTTTGCGCGGTATGACGTGACTTACCGCTACCCGAAGAATCTCGATCTCGTCAGCGCCGGAGAGGTGCTGGAGGATCGCACCGAGGGCGATGTTCGCATCACGCATCGAGTCGCCGATGGGCCCATCCGCGCGCTCGCGTTCAACCTCGGCCGTTATGAGCGCAAGACGGCCGGATCGGTCGAAGTCGCCGCCAACCGCGAGCCCGACGAAGCGCTGCGCGCCGCAGCGCCGGCCGATACGCAGCCGAACGTCGATCCGCTCGGAATCATCCGCCGTCCCCGTCAGCCGCAGCTTCCCGTGATGGCGATCCCGGCGCAGCCGGCCGCACCCCCCAGACCAGCCGACGAACTGGGCCGTATCGCGAGCGAGGTCGGCGCGGCAGTCGATTTCTTCAAAGCGCGCTTTGGCCCGCCGCCGCTTTCCGTGCTCGAGGTTTCGCCGGTTCCCGGCCGTTTCGGTCAGGGTTTCGCGGGCCTGGTTTACATCTCCACGCTCTCGTATCTCCCGGCCAGCTCCCGCCCCATCCTGAACATGCGCCCTTACGAAAAGTTCTTCTACCAGGAGATGATGCCGGCGCATGAAGTGGCGCACCAGTGGTGGGGCAATGTCGTTACGGCCGGCTCCTATCATCACGAATGGCTCATGGAGGCGCTGGCCAACTACTCGGCGCTCATGTTCCTCGAAAGCCGCCAGGGGCCGAAGGTTCTCGATCAGGTTCTCGATGAGTACCGGAAACAGCTTCTTGACAGGAGCCCCGACGGCAGTACGGTCGAATCGGAAGGTCCCGTCATTCAGGGCTGGCGCCTCGAATCGGTGGACAATCCCGCCGCGTGGAATGCCATCGTCTATGGCAAGGGCACGTGGATCATGCACATGCTGCGCCGCAGAATGGGCGACGCGCAGTTCCTGAAGATGCTCGCCGAACTGCGCAAACGCTACGAGTGGAAGGCCATCGGCACCGGGGAATTCCGCGCGCTCTGCGCCGAATTCCTGCCGCCCGGATCACCCGATCCCAAACTCGAGGACTTTTTCGACCAGTGGGTCTACGGCACCGGCATCCCGACTCTCAAGCTCAACTACTCGGTCACCGGCCAGCCCGGCAAATACACGCTCCAGGGCACCGTCACGCAGAGCGATGCTGCCGACGATCTCTCGCTGCTCGTTCCGGTCGAAATCCAGACCGGCAAAGGCAAGGTCGTGAAGCAGGTCCGTACCGGCTCGGGTCCCGTCACGTTCTCCGTTCCGGTCGCCGCCGCCGGCGCCAAAGCGGTTCTCGATCCCGGCTCAAGCATCCTGCGACGTTAGGCTGGAGCATGGCTGCGACGTTACGATAGAAGTTTCCCTTCATGCAACCGCATCTTGTCTGTTTCAACGCCGCCTGTCGTGCGCAGTTCGGCATCACCGAGGTGATCTACAACTGCCCGCACTGCGGCGGCCTTCTCGAAGCCGCCTACGACTTCTCCGCCATCGACGCTCCCGCGCTGAAGCGCATCTGGCGCGAACGCCGCATGTCGAACGCGCCGCTCGAGCAAAGCGGCGTCTGGCGCTATCGCGAACTCTTCCCGTTCCTCGACAATGATTCCCACATCGTGACCCTGCGCGAAGGCAACACCCCGCTGCTCAACGCGCCGCGCGCCGCCGAATACGGAGGCCTCGCCTCCATCACCTTCAAGCACCAGGGCTTCAATCCGACGGGCTCTTTCAAGGACAACGGCATGACCGCCGGCGCCGCGCAGGCCCGGCGTCTCGGCATGAAGCGCGTCGCCTGCGTCTCTACCGGCAATACATCGGCTTCGATGGCCGCCTACGCCAGCGCCGGCGGGCTCGAGCCGCTCATCTTCATCCCCAACGGCAACATCTCCTACGGCAAACTTGCCCAGGCGCTCGAATATGGAGCGAAGACGTTCCAGGTGGAAGCCAACTTCGATCAGATCCTCGCGCTCGTTCGCGTGCTTGCCGAAAAGCTCGGCATCTATCTGCTGAACTCCATCAACCCCTTCCGCATCGAAGGACAGAAATCCATCGTCATCGAGATGATGGATCAGCTCGACTGGAATCCGCCCGACTGGGTCGTTCTTCCCGGCGGCAACCTCGGCAACGTTTCCGCGTTCGGCAAAGGACTGCGCGAGATGAAGGCTCTGGGCTTCATCGATCGCCTGCCGCGCCTCGCCGTCATTCAGGCCGCCGGCGCCTCGCCTTTCTACCGCTACATGAAAGAGAAGGGATCATTCGAGCCCGAAGTTCATCCGGAAACGCTCGCGACGGCCATCAAGATCGGAGACCCGGTCTCCTGGCCCAAAGCGCAGTTTGAAGTCGAGACTTCGAAGGGAACGGTCGAGAGCGTCACCGAGCAGGAAATCGCCGACGCCAAAGCCATTATCGGCCAGGCCGGCATCGGCTGCGAACCCGCGTCAGCCGCAACTCTGGCCGGGATTCGCAAACTGACCGCCACCGGAACCATCGGCCGCGACGCGAAGGTCGTCGCCGTCCTTACCGGCAACGTCCTCAAAGATCCGGATTACATCTACCGCTACCATACGGGACAACTGAAGGCTCCCGACGATACCCCGATCACAGCGACCTTCGGCAACAGGCCCATCGTGGTCCCGAATGATGCCGAAAAGATTGCCGCGCTGATCAGTTGACGGTATACCGCGCCCGGAGAGCAAATGGCGCGATCTCGATATCGAAGCGCCGGCCGGTTGCCGACACCATCTGGTACGTGCCCCGCATCGAGCCCATGGGAGTGCTCAGCGGGCACCATGAGGAATACTGAAACGATTCACCCGGCTCAAGCAGCGGCTGCTCGCCCACCACGCCGTCGCCCTTCACTTCCCGCGTGTTTCCCACCCCATCCGTAATGATCCAGTGCCTGCTGAGCAACTGCACCGGCTCCCTGCCGAGGTTCGTGATGCGCACGGTGTAACTGAAAACCCACTCGCCCTTCTGCGGGTGCGAATTTTCGGGTGAGTGCCTGGAAAGAACCTCGACCCGTACATCTTCGGTCGTGGCATCGGACATCGGCGCAAGCATCTAAACAGATTCTAAAGCACGGCTTCGGCAGAGCTGATTCCGGCCGCCTGCAGGCTGACCTGCATCCGGTCGAGCGCCGCGCGGTGGATCTGCGATACGCGGCTCTCGTTGATTCCAAGCCGGTCGCCGATCTCCTTCATCGTCTTCCCACCCACGTAGTAGAGCCCGATCACCGTCTGGTACCGCTCCGGCAATCCCTTCATCGCCATCGAGAGGATTCCGCGCAGTTCGCGCTGGCCGGTCAGCACGTCGGGGTTGAGGTCGTCGCCGGCCGGGAACTCGGGAACGGTCTGGTTCTCGCTGTCCTGGGCGCGGGTGGAGGCCGAAAGGAGCCCGACCATCCGCAGCTCGATCGCCACCTGGCGCCAGCGCTCGATGTCCATGCCCATCTTCTCGGCGATCTCGGCTTCGGTCGGATTCCGTTCCATGACGGCCGTCAGCTCGCGCGTAATGGCTTCGAGTTGCTTGTGGCGCTTGCGCAGATCCCGCGATGCCCAGTCCGCGTCGCGCAGGCTGTCGAGGATGGCGCCCTTGATGCGGTGCTTGGCATAGCCCTGAAAGCTCACCTGCTTCTCCGCGCTGTACTTCGTGGCGGCATCGATCAGGCCCATGATGCCGGCATGCACGAGATCGTCCAGATCCACGTGCACGGGGAGATTTTCGTAAACCCGAACCGCGATGGCGCGAACCAGCGGCAGATGGCGAAGCACCAGGCGGTCGCGTTCGCTTTCAACGGTGGTGGGGGAGGTGGTGAGTTGCGGTGTCACGCCGCCAAAGAAAGCACGGCGAGCGCCAAAATCTTGCCGCCACTCAACTGATTGATTTTGTTGGGTCTATCGTTTTTTAGCGGTTACTGCCGTCCCGCTTCGGATTCGGAATCCGCATGCGGAGTTTCAGATTGAAACGAGGCGTCCCGTTCTGATTCGCGCTGCGTCCGCATTCTGTCGGCTATGACGGTCCTTACCGCAAAGTATGCGAACAGGATGAGAACCACCAGCAGGGGCTTGCCGTGCAGGACAAAAGCGGCGACCACCCCAAGGACACCGAACGCGGCGAGCGCGGTGGCCAGCCTCTTGTTCATCGGGAGGGCTTAACGGTCTGGTCTTCTTCGGCATTAACGCCGAGATCGTCCATGAATTCGGGCAGACGGCGGGGGCCGGTAAGTACCTGAAGCTCTTCTTCCACCTTGGGCATGCCCTTGCGCTCTTCGCGCTTCGCGGCTTTCTCCTGCTGCCGTTCTTTCCGCTGCTGTTCCTTGAGACGTTTTTTTAATGATTGCGGTCCGCGGCCGGCCATATTCAGCTCCTCGAAAGAAAGTTCATCGGCGCACCCGTTCGTGCCGCTCTGGCTTCGGAGGATGAGATTAGACCGGAGAGCAACCGCGAATGAGGCGGGGTTGAGACACCTTCATGGTACCACGCGTCAGCGAGGCATATTGTACTGGAAAGTCATCGCCAGCACGATGCGGTCGCCCCGGAACTCGGTGGGCAGAGGGGGCAGGGGATTGGAGGCGCTGATGGCGGCGACGGCGGCCTGATCGAGCGCTTTGGCGCCCGATTGGCCGTCGAAGACAATCTTGGCGACCGTGCCCTGTTTGGCGATGGCAAACTCGAGGACCACCTGGCCGCGCTGGCCGAGCCGCGCCGCTTCCGGATAGACAGCGAACCAGTTACGCCGGACGGCCGCCAGCACCTGGACGAGGTAGGGGCGGAAATCGACGCCCAGCGGGTCGCTCTTGAGCTCGAGATTGGACTTCGACTGCCCCGGCGACGGCGGCAGGTTCAGCCCGGCGGCATCTTCGGTGCCGATATCGCCGACCCTCTGTCCGCCCTGGGCACCGTTGTGAGCGAGGTTTTTGATCGCCTCCTGCACCGAGGGGTTCGGGATCGTGAGGAGCCCGCTGCCTCGTCCCGTGCCCGTGCTGCGCGTTCCGGGAGGCGGCGCGACTTCCTGAAGCGTCAGCTTCGGTTGTTCGACCGGAGCGGGAGGAGGCGGCGGCGCGAGCTGCGAGATCTGGGCATTGGTGGGCGGCGCGCTGATATCGACCCTGGGCGGTTCCGCAATCACCGGTTTGGGCTGCGCCTGCGGCGCTTCAGGCGCCGGCGGAATGAATGTACGGGCCTGCTGCTGCGGCGCTTTGGGCAGCGCGGGGGCAGGGGCGGGCGACTGGACCGCCGGGCGTGGCGCGATCGCTTCCACCGTCACCATCTTGCTGAGCGGAGCCTTGTTCGGGGCTTTCTGGGTCAGATCGGTGGGGACGAAGATCGGGGTGACGTGCACGAACACGCGTTCCGGCTCCTGCGGCGGCACAGGCGATGCCGGCATGAACCAGAGCACCAGGAAAAGCGCAATGTGGAGACCGGCCGAAACCGCCGCATCGACGCGCCAGTGCCGCCAGTCTTCATGGCGATCGCGCTCGCGCAGGAGATTGAATTCCCGTTCCGTGCTGTTAGAGGCGGCGTCCGCCCGCTCTAAGGTTTCCATCCTGCAAGAGTTTTGGCTACTCTCCCCGCGTGTTCTTCGATTTTAGCAAGGACGGCGATAGCTATCTCTAGTGTTTTACGTGCGATACGGCCATTGAGTTTCGGCGTTTGGCGGGTTTCGATGGCGTCGAGGAAGGCGTCGAACTGGAGTTTCAGTGGTTCGGCCTTCGCGATCGCCATCTGGCCCAGCGTGATGCCTTCGGCGCCGCCCACCGTAAAAACGGCCGCGGATTGGGCGGCATAATCGAGCGAGATGTACTGGCCGGGCTGGAAAAGCCGGAGTTTGCGGACCTTCTCGGTCGAAACCCGGCTGGCCGTCAGGTTGGCAATGCAGCCGTTCTCGAACTCGAGCCGCACGTTGGCGATATCCACCTTCGGAGACAAAATCGAGATCCCCGCCGCCCGGATTTCCTTGAGTTCCGTATTCGCCAGCGCGAGCACGATATCGAGATCGTGAATCATCAGATCGAGCACCACATCCACGTCGAGGCTGCGCAGCGTGAACATGCTCATGCGATGGATTTCGAAGAAGAGCGGAAGGGTAGCGGCTTTTTCGAGCGCGATCACGGCGGGGTTGAAGCGTTCGAGATGCCCCACCTGCAGGATGCGGCCGTTGCGTTCGGCGGCCTCGACCAGCCGGTCGGCTTCGGCAAGCGTGGGGGCAATCGGCTTCTCGACCAGAACATCGATGCCGGCTTCGAGCAGCGCGCAGCCGATCTCGCAATGGGCGGTCGTCGGAACCGCGACGATGGCCGCGTCGACTTTCCCGATCACGTCGCGATAGTCGGTGGTATCGCCCCGGCTGGGGTCGGAGTCGACGGTGAAGACGAGATCGGCGCGCTCGCTCTCCGAGACCACGCGAACGTGATTTTTGCCGAACGATCCGGCTCCGATAACGGCGATTCTTTTCATT
>DASPQQ010000250.1:0-2921 GCA_035624885.1 Bryobacteraceae bacterium
CGTCAGGCGCTCCGACCTCGCGGAAAGGATCGCCTATCTCCAGAACGCGCTCGGCACCTGCGCCGCACCCATGGACTGCTTCCTCGTGCTGCGCGGCATCCGCACTCTCGCCATTCGCATGGAGGAGCACAACCGCAACGCGCTCGCCATTGCGCGCTGGCTCGAAGCGCATCCCAGGGTCGCCGGGGTTCTCCATCCTGGCCTCCCGTCACACCCGCAGCACGCCCTCGCCAGACAGCAGATGTCCGGCTTCGGCGGCACCTTCTCGTTTCGCCTGCGTGGCGGCCGCGAGGAAGCCTTCCGTCTTCTCTCTTCCTGCCGTCTCTTCACCCTCGCCGAATCGCTGGGCGGCGTCGAGTCTCTCATCGAACACCCGCGCACCATGACCCACGCCAGCATCCCCGCCGGCACGCTCGACCACATGGGAATTGATGAATCCCTCATCCGCATCTCCGTCGGCCTCGAAGACTCTTGCGACCTCATCGCCGATCTCACCCAGGCCCTCACGGCGGTGTGAAGCCGTCGTACAATCGCACAATAATGTTTTTTTCCTGGGACACTGAAGAAGGGGGGCCACACGGCAACGGGGAGCGTTTCCGTTTCCCTCCGGATCTGCTCAACCAGGCCAGATATCGAGCCCTGCTTCAGGCCATCTGCACCTTTCTCTGGATCGCCAGCCCCGAGGGTGACTTCACCTTTCCGCAGGAAGGCTGGGAAGCCTACACGGGCCAGGACTTTTCAAGTCATGGCGGCAGCGGCTGGATCGAAGCCGTGCATCCCGACGATCGCGCGCACGTTGCCAAAGCCTGGACCGAAGCCGTCTCCACCCGCTCCTGGTACGAAGTCGAATGGCGCTGCTGGCACGGCAGTTCCGGCACCTGGCGCCGCTGCCGGACGCGCGGCGTTCCCATCCTGAACTCGCACGGCGAAGTGGTCGAATGGCTCGGCGCAGTCAGCGATCTCGACGGCCACGCGCCCCTCCGCCCGCATCACCTCCGCAACGAGTAGACAGGACCCGGACTACAATCGAATCGCCGCCGGCCGGTTGAGAATGCACCGGGCCCATCTCACCTTCCAAACCTGCGCCAGGTGCTATTACCGTAAGCCCCGCGATCAGGGGAGGCATCCCGGAACCCGATGCTATCATCGGCTTTCGGAGTGTTCCTTCTACACCAGTCCACGCACCGGATGCTCATCCGGTACAACTCCCGGGTCGGTCATCTTTATGTGCCGAACCTGAAGGCGCGCCTTCCCAACGAAGCCGGCGGATACTTCGCCGTCACCAATTCCGCGGGCTTCCGCTCCGATTTCGAATTCATCCCCGCCCGCGGCCCGCGCCCCCGCATCCTGATGTTCGGCGACTCCTTCACCGCCGGCGACGACGTCCCCAACGAACTCCGCTACAGCGACTTCCTCGCCCGCCAGCTCGACTGCGAAGTCTATAACTTCGGCGTCTCGGGCTCGGGCACCGACCAGCATCTCCTCATCCGCCGCGAATTCGCGCGCGGCATCGAAGCCGATCTCATCGTCGTCTGCGTCCAGATCGATTCGATGAAGCGCATCCAGCTCAGCCATCGCGAATCGGTCGATCGCATCACCGGCCGCCGCGTGCTCGTGCCAAAGCCTTATTTCGAACTCGTCGACGGCAAACTCGATCTGCGCCAGGTACCCGTGCCGCTCGAACGTCCCGAAGCCGGCGAGCGCAACCCCGAACTCAACGGCAGCTCGGGCGTCGCCTCAAAACTCCTCAAGTGGTACCGCGAATCCGAAAGCGGTGACATCTTCCGCCGCGCGCTCAGCGGCAAACTCGAATCCGCCCGCAGCGCCATCTTCCGTGCGAGCGGCATGCAGCCTTATCCGGATTTCGACAGCCCCGATACTCCCGGCTGGCGGCTCATGTCCGCCATCCTCCGCGAGTTCGTCGAAGACGTCCGCCCGCTGCCCATCCTCATCGTCCCCATCCCGACGCACGAATATTACCTGCACGGGATCAAGCCGATTTATCAGAAATTCTTCGAATCGCTCGAAGACCCGTCGCGCGGCGTGCACGTGGCCGATGTCAGCAACCCGCTCATCTCGCTCCCGTTCGAAATCCGCCAGAGCCTCGGGTTCCGTTTCGGCGGGCACTTCACCCCGTTCGCCAACGAAAAAGTCGCCGATATCATGGCCGCCCACATTCGCGAGCGCAACCTGCTTCCGCAAGGCCCCGGCGCATCCGTGCCGCGTCCCGCGCCCGTCACGCACAAACCAGTGCGACGCCCGGGATCGAAATACATCCTCGGGCTCTCCTGCTTCTATCACAACTCCGCCGCGGCTCTCGTGCGCGACGGCGAAATCGTCGCCGCGGCGGAAGAAGAGCGTTTCTCGCGCCTGAAGAACGACCGGCGCTTTCCCACTCACGCCGTCAACTACGTGCTCGAAGAAGCCGGCGTCAATCCTCCCGATCTCGACGCCGTCGTTTACTACGACAACGCTTCTCTCACCTTCGAACGCATCCTGCAATCGCAGTTCGTTCTCGGCGCGCACGCCCGCAAAGCGTGGGAACGAGCGATGCCGAGCTGGGTGCGCTACAAGCTTCATCTGCCCCAGCTCATCCGCGACAATCTGCATTACGACGGTCCCGTCTTTCAGGAAATCCACCATCGTTCTCATGCCGCGAGCGCCTTCTATCCATCACCCTTCGAACGCGCGGCTATCCTGACGGTGGATGGCGTCGGCGAATGGGCCACAGCCTCCATCGGCGCCGGCTCAGGCAGCGAAGTGCGTCTGCTGCACGAGATGCGCTTCCCGCACTCCATCGGTCTCCTCTATTCCGCCTTCACCCAGTTCACCGGCTTCAAAGTGAATTCCGGCGAGTACAAAATGATGGGACTCGCGCCCTACGGCGAGCCCAAGTATGTTGATCAGATCCTCGGCCATCT
>DASPQQ010000251.1:0-6882 GCA_035624885.1 Bryobacteraceae bacterium
CGGTCTGGGTGATTTCGACGCCGCACTCGGCCAGTTTGACGGTGAGGGCGCGCAGGTGCTTGGGAACACAGCCGGTGACTTTGAGATCGCCGCGCGTGATGGCGGCGGCGATGAGGAAGGTGCCGGCTTCGATGCGGTCGGCGATGATTTCGTGTTCGGCGCCGTGGAGTTTTGAGACGCCCTGGACGCGGATGGTGCCGGTGCCCGCGCCTTCGATCTTCGCGCCCATTTTGATGAGCAGTTCGGCGGTGTCGGTGACTTCCGGTTCGCGCGCGGCGTTTTCGATGATGGTTTCGCCTTCGGCAAGAACCGCGGCCATGAGGATGTCTTCGGTGCCGGTCACGGTGATGCGGTCGAAGACGATGCGGCCGCCCTTGAGGCCGTTGGGAGCTTCCGCTTCGATGTAGCCGTGCTCCTGGGTGATCTTCGCGCCGAGGTGTTCGAGGCCGAGGAGGTGGAGATTGATGGGGCGGGCGCCGATGCCGCAGCCGCCGGGGAGCGAGACGCGCGCGCGTCCGGAGCGGGCGACGAGCGGGCCGAGGACGAGACTCGAAGCGCGCATGGTTTTCACGAGTTCGTAGGGTGCTTCGGGCGAGACGATTTTCGGGGTGTTGATGGTGACGCGTTCGCCTTCGACCTGGACGTCGGAACCGATATCGATGAGAAGGCGCTCCATGGTGCGGATGTCGCGCACGCGGGGGATGCGATGTAGGACGACGGGTTCGCCGGTGAGGAGCGCGGCGGCGAGGGTGGGGAGGGCGGAGTTTTTGGCGCCGCTGGTGGCGATGGCGCCTTCGAGCGGGATGCCGCCCTCGATGATAAATTTATCCATTTGCTTGACTGGCCTTCACTGCGCGGCTTCGATCGCCTTTCTTACGTCGTTGCCTGCAGCTTTCAGTTTCGCAGCAGCTTCGTCATATGATGCACCGGTGGCACTGGCGACGATGCGGATGGCGCGGTCGCGGAGCTTGGAATTTTTCGGCTGCACGTTGACCATCAGGTTGCCCCAGACGTAGCCCATGCGGATGAAGACGCCGGTCGTGATCATGTTGAGGACGAGTTTGGTCGCGGTTCCGGCTTTCATCCGCGTCGAGCCGGCGATGACTTCGGGACCCGGAATTGGCGTGATGGCGATGGCGACGTGCTTCGCGAGTTCGGAATCTTCGGTGCAGCTGACGCCGATGGTGAGGGCTCCCATGGAGTTCGCGGCGTCAATGGCTCCCAGGACGTAGGGCGTGCGGCCGCTGGCAGCGATGCCGCAGAGGACATCGGTGGCGCGGAAGCCATGATTCGTGAGATCGACGGCTCCGATGACCGGATCGTCTTCGGTGGTCTCGGTGGCTTTCGCGAGCGCGGATTTGCCTCCGGCGATGATGCCCTGCACGAGATCGGGCGGGACGTTGAAGGTGGGCGGGCATTCGGCGGCGTCGAGAACGCCGAGGCGGCCACTGGTGCCGGCTCCGATATAGAAGAGCCGCGCGCCTTTTTTGAAAGCTTCGACGATGGCGTCGATGGCCTTGGCGATCTGCGGGATTTGGGGCGTGATCGAGTCGGCGACTTTGCGGTCTTCGTCGTTGATGACGCGCAGCATGTCGACGGTGGAAAGGCGATCGATGCGCGAGGAGGCCGGGTTGGGTTGCTCGGTTGTCAGGCGCTCGGTGGTGAGTCGGCTCAGGGTCATGCGGTTTTTCGCTGCGAGCGGGGTCCGGAAAACCCGGTACAGACTCCGTTTTTCGCGCCGGGGTGGGCGGCACGCTTCAGGAGTTCCGGCGCGAAAAGCGGGTCAGTCCCGGTTTTCCTCATGTCAGTTCCTCGAGGACTTTGTTTGTGTCGGCGCCGAGTGCGGGGGCGGGGTCGAGGCGCAGATCGAGACCTTCGAAGCGCATGGGGCTGCGGAGAACTTCCATGCCGTTGACGTTCACCACTGCGCCTCGGGCGCGGAGTTTGGGCGATTCGAGGATTTCGCCCGTGGTGAGGACGGGGCCGCAGGGGACCTGATCGCGCTCGAAGGCTTCGATCCAGTGCTGGCGCGGCTCGAGGATCAGTTTTTCCTCGATGAGCGGGATCAGCTCGAGACGGTGTTTGACGCGCAGTTCGTTGCGCAGGAAGCGCGGGTCTTCGGGGAGATCCTCGCGGCCGATGGTGCGGCAGAGCGATTTCCAGAGGCGTTCGTTGGGCGCGCCGATCACCATCATGCCGTCCGAGCAGCGGAAGATCTGATAGGGGACGATGCTCGCCTGCATGGCGCCCATGGGTTTGGTGTCCTGATGGGCGAGGAGCCAGGAGGAGGTAACCGAGCACATGACGCCGAGCATGGCTTCGAGCAGAGCGATTTCGATGTAACGGCCCTTGCCGGTCTTCTCGCGCGCGTAGAGCGAAGCGAGGATGGCCTGGCTCGCGTAGAAGGCGGTGACGATATCGGCGACGGGGAAACCGCATTTGACGGGCGGGCCATCGGGGTAGGCGCTGACGGCCATGAGTCCGCTCATGGCCTGGACGAGAATGTCGTAGCCGGCGCGTTCGCGGTCGGGGCCGGTCTGGCCGAAGCCGGAGATGGAAACGTAAATGAGATCGTCGCGGTTGAGGGAGGTGTAACCGGCGCCGAGACGCTGCATGACGCCGGGGCGGAAATTTTCGATGATGACGTCGGCTTTCGCGCACAGTTTGAGGAGGGCGGCTTTGCCCGCGGGGCTCTTGAGATCAAGCGTGACGCTTTCCTTGTTGCGGTTGATGCCGGTGAAGTAGGCGCTGGTGCTGCCCGAGCCTGAGGAAATGAAGGGAGGTCCCCAGCCGCGGCATTCATCGCCTGCGCCGGGTTCTTCGATTTTGATGACGCGGGCGCCGAGATCGCCCAGGTTCATGGTGCAGAATGGCCCGGAGACGGCGCGCGTGAGATCGAGGACGAGGACGCCGTCAAGAGGGAGGGAAGAATTTGCCATTCAATGAGATACTAGCGAACCTGTGGTGGAGTTCAGGGGCAGGCCGATCCGGATTCGTTACCGCGGCAACCTCGTCGATTCGGCCGGGAACGAGGCCCATGCCGAGACCAACATTCGCACCCGGGTGATCGTGCTCGACAGCGAGTTGAAGCGGAATCAACGGGAGCAGGAGCGGATCCTTCTGCATGAGAGGTTTCATTTCGTGTGGGTGCGGCTGGGGAATCCGAAGAGGCGCGAATGGGAGGCGCTGCTGCGCGCGGAGATGGAGTCGGGTGCGCGGGGTGAGGCGGGGTGGTCGGCGGAGTGGCGGAAGAAGAAGCTGACGGCAGAGGATGTGGCGCAGCGTTCGCGGCGCTGGCGCGAGTATTGCTGCGAGAGTTTCTGCGATACGGCCGCGCTGTTTGCGGGAGCGAAGTCGAAGGAGAATACGCTGGGGCGGAAGCGGTTCGAGGCGCGGTTCGGATGGCTGCGGCAGCGGCTGGGAACGGGTCCTTTGCCGATATAATCGAAGTGGAATGAAGGTGTTGCGTTACAGCCTGATTGGCGCGGTTGCGGTGTGGCTCGCGATTACGGCGTGCTCGCCTTCGCGGACTTCGCATGCGGCGGTGAAGGATCCGGCGGCGCGGCATAAGGCTCCGGAATTTGCGTTGAAGGACGCGAATGGGAAGGTCGTTCACCTTTCCGATTACAAGGGCAAGGTGGTGCTGCTCGATTTCTGGGCTACGTGGTGCGGGCCGTGCAACGTCGAGATTCCGTGGTTTACGCAGTTTGAGAAGAAGTATCGCGACCGCGGGTTTGAAGTGCTGGGCGTTTCGATGGATGAGAACGGGTGGAAAGACATCGCGCCGTTTGCGAAGAGGCAGAAGATCAATTATCAGATTGTGCTGGGCGATGACCGGACCGGCGATCTGTATGGCGGCATTCAGGCGCTGCCGACCTCCTTCATCATCGATCGCGAAGGGCGGATTGCGGCGGTTGAGATCGGGCTCAACGAGAAGAGGGATTTCCAGGATGCGATTGAGAACCTGCTTTGATGTACACGCGCCTTCAGGCGCGTTTCTTCGCTGGGCGCGAAACCGGGCACGAACGCGGCTGAAGCCGCGTGTACAGGTGCTCGGTCTGCTTGCTGCCGCGCTTTCGGCGCAGATGGCTCCGCAGTTGACGGTGGTGCCGCCGCCGACGGTGAAGGTGAAGAAGGGCGCGACGGAAACGATCACGGTGCGGGCGATGCTGCCGCCGGGTTTTCATGCCAACAGCAATACGCCGACCGACGCGTATCTGATTCCGTTGACGCTGAAGTGGACGGGCGGACCGCTCGAGGCGGGCGAGATCACTTATCCCAAAGGGACGATGGAGAAGTACAGCTTTTCCGATAAGCCGCTTTCGGTGGTGACGGGACAGTTCGAGATCACGACGAAGTTCAGGGTGCCGGCGGGGGCGCCGCAGGGTCCGGCGGCGGAAAACGGGACCATTCGGTATCAGGCGTGTAATGACCGGATGTGTTTTGCGCCGAAGACGTTGCCGGTTTCGCTGGCTTTGAATATTGAGTAGCAATAGGGCGGGACCTCACAGATGGACGCGCCGAACGGCGCGTGTCCCACAAGAACGCGACTGAAGTCGCGTCCACAGAGTGAGGCGAAGCTAGCCGCGCAGGAACTGGCCGATGCTTCGCGTGGCCTGACGGGTGCGGTGTTCGTTTTCGATCAGGGCGAAGCGGACGAAGCCTTCTCCCATGGGGCCGAAGCCAACTCCGGGTGACACTGCCACCAGCGCTTCCTGCATCAGACGCTTGGCGAATTCCAGTGAGCCGAGATGGCGGAATTTTTCCGGGAGCTGGGCCCAGAGGAACATCGAGCCCTTCGGCGGTTCCACGGGCCAGCCGGCGCGGTTGAGGCCTTCGACCAGTACGTCGCGGCGTTTTTTGTAGAATTCGCGGATTTTCACGCATTCGTCGTCGCATTCGCGCAGCGCCACGATGGCCGCGATCTGGACCGGCTGGAACGCGCCGTAGTCGAGATAGCTCTTGATGCGGGCGAGCGCGGCGATCATTTTCGCGTTGCCCAGACAGAAGCCAACGCGCCATCCCGCCATGTTGTAGCTCTTCGACATGGAGAAGATTTCGACGGCGATGTCCTTCGCGCCGGGGACTTCGAGGATCGAGGGCGGCATGTAGCCATCGAAGCCGAGATCGGCGTAGGCGAAATCGTGAATGATGAGCGTGTCGTGCGCTTTGGCGAGTTTGACGATCTCGGCGAGATAGGGCAGATCCACGCACGTGGTGGTCGGGTTGTGCGGGAAGGAGATCATCAGCATCTTCGGCGGCTTCACGCTGGTGCGGTAAAGATCCTGCAGCCGTTCGAGAAAGACTTCGGGTGTCGGCATGGGCAGCAGGTGCGCGCAGCCTTCCGACATGGTCACGCCGTACTGGTGGATCGGATAAGCCGGGTTGGGCAGGACGACCACGTCGCCGGGGCCGATGGTGGCGAACATGAGATGCGCGAGAGCGTCCTTTGCGCCCATGGTGACGATGGCTTCCGTCTCCGGATCGAGATCGATGTTGTGGCGGCGCTTGTAGCGTTTGACAATCTCTTCCCGCAGGCGCGGAATGCCGCGCGACATGGAATAGCGATGATTGCGCGGGTTCTGGGCGGCCTCGCAGAGTTTATCGACGACGATCTGCGGGGTGGCTCCGTCAGGATTGCCCATCCCGAGGTCCACGACATCGAGCTGTGCTGCCCGCGCCTTTGCTTTCATCTCGTTAATGACGGCGAAAACATAGGGCGGCAGCTTGGCGATGCGGTAGAACTCGTTGGTTTCGGACATGGAAACCCTCATTTTACCGCGTCGCCCCGGCAGCCCCTTCCCCCCAGCCTCGAGGTGCACAACAGATGAAGCTCCACAGGCGCTGCTCGCACGGCTGCCGGTGCACGGCTTCAGCCGCGGGCTTCCCGCCGAGCCTCAACTCGTCGATGATCACGGTGCACGCGCGTCAGTTTTTTAACGTATGCCAGCTTCCCGATTTCCGGCAGAAATCCAGCACACTTCACGGGGCGCGGGATTTTTTATGTCCTCTTGACCCGGAATGCCCGGCAAATAGCCAAGAATTCCCCTTGATCCCGGCGCGTGGCGGCGATAGCATCGGCATGACCCGGAGGGGTTTTCTCCGGGAAACTCGTAACGGGGTGTTTCAAGATGAAATCGATCCGGCGCGCTGCCCGGTTGCTGCCGCTGTGCGTGTCCTTATTGGCCACAGGTATTTCGCTGTTTGCCCAGGCTCCCACAGGAGCCATCAACGGAACGGTCACCGATCAGTCCGGCGGTGTGGTTCCGAACGCAACTGTAACGGTTACTGACAAAGCCACTTCTTCCGCCCGAACTCTGACCACGAACGCGGAAGGTTACTTCAACGCTCCCTCTCTTTCAGCCGGCCAGTACGAAGTGAAGGCCGAAATGCAGGGTTTCAAAACGCTGGTGCGCGATGCGACGGTGGCAGCCGGCAGCGCCACGACAGTGGATATGGCGATGAGCGTCGGCCAGGCTTCGGACGTGGTGAACGTGGAAGCGGCGGCCGCGCAGGTCAACTATGAGAGCCACTCGGTGGCCGGTGTCGTCGAACGCACCAATATTCAGGAGCTGCCGATCAACGGACGCAGCTTCCTCTCGCTTGCCACTCTCGAACCCGGCATCACGACCGCGCCCGGCACGGCGGCGCAGTTCAATTCGCTGATCTCGGTCACGACGCTTGGCGGTATGGGTTACACCAGATTTACTCTTGACGGCGGCATCGTGAACGACGAATGGGAAGGGACCGGCACGACCGGTATGAACTTCTCGCAGGAAATCGTGCAGGAATTCCAGATGTCGACGGTGAACTTCGACATCTCGGCCGGCATCGCGGCCGGCGGCCAGGTGAACGTGGTGACCCGCGGCGGCGGCAACGATT
>DASPQQ010000252.1:0-4569 GCA_035624885.1 Bryobacteraceae bacterium
AGACGTAGCCGATCTGACGCCGGACGTCGCGGGGGTGCGAAACGATATCGAATCCCGCCACGAGAGCGGTGCCGCTGGTGGGCGGCAGGAGTGTCGTCAGCATCCGGATGAGCGTGCTCTTGCCGGCGCCGTTCGGACCGAGCAGACCGGAAATGCTGCCCGCGGCGACGGAAAACGTGAGGCTGTCTACCGCGACGAGAGCATCGAAACGGCGGGTGAGCTTTTCGGCGGAAATGGCTGGCTCATCCTGAATGGTCATCCGGCACCCCGTGGCTCTTCTTTATTGTCGCCGCGGCGCCGATCTGACTTTGCTTGCTGAGGATGGAATGGAATGGTAGGGGCGAGTGGATTCGAACCACCGGCCTCCTGGTCCCGAACCAGGCGCTCTACCAGGCTGAGCCACGCCCCGAATGCGGATATCCCAATATACCATCCGCCTTGCGCCGCGAACCCGGTTAACGCGCACCGCGCCGCAGCGTGGGACGCGCGGGCTCCGGCGTCTTCGCGGACCGGTCCGCAGCGAACAGCCGCGCGCGGATCTCTTCGTATTCGGAAGTATTGATGACGTATTCTTCGCGCGGGGGCAGAAGTTCGTCGATGTTCTTCTGGGCGCGGTCGATGCGGTCCGTGGTGACGGGATGCGTGCGGAAAAGGCGCGCCATGCGGCCCGGCTGGCGCTTCTCGGTCGAAGCCATGGCTTCGAACATGTCCACGCTCGCGGTCGGATCGTATCCCGCTTTCCAGAGGTACTGAAGGCCGAGAAGGTCGGCCTCGATCTCGAACTCGCGCGAGAATTTGAGAGCCGTCATCGGCGCGGCGGCGCGCGCCGCTTCGCTCAGGGCGAGCCCGCTCCATCCACCGATGAGCGCGAGCGGGATGCTGCCGAGGCCGGCCAGCTGGTTGCGCGTTGCCTGGCGGGTGGCGTGCCTCGCGGCCGCGTGCCCCAGTTCGTGAGCCAGCACGGAGGCGAGCTGGGCTTCGTTGCCCGAAAGGCGAATCAATCCGGTGTCGATGAAGATGAATCCGCCCGGCAGGGTGAAGGCTTCCATATCGCCGGAATCGATCACGTGAAAACTGACGGGAATCTTCACGTCGGAATTCAGCACCAGATTCTGGCCGAGCCGGTTCACATATTCCGTGACGGTGAAATCGTCCAGCATGCGCGCCTGCTTTTCGACTTCGATCGAGAGCTGCTTGCCGAGCGCCATCTCCTGCGCGAGGCTGTAGAAATTGAGCGAGCCGGAAACCTTGCGGTGCCCGATGGCATCAGGGTCTTTTTTCGTTTCGCCGGCGCAGGCGAGCGCAGCCGCCGCGGTCAGCAACGCAATGGAACGCAGTGCACGGCGCGAATGAAAGAGTGCCAATCTCACTCCGATTTTCCGATTTTCGCACGAAAGCGGGCCGGGCTATTTCATCCACGCTTCGAGATGGCTCTTCTGTTCGGCGGCCGCCTCGGGTTTTACCTCGATCTGCAGCTTCGCCGGCTCCTCGCCGAGCGTTACGTCGAAGCGCATCAGCTCATCGCGGCGCGCCACGAGAATCGAGACCTTGTCGCCGGGCCGGTAGTTTTCGAGCCGGCTGGATAACTGGTCCGCGCGCACGCGGAAATCGCCGATGGCGAGAATCTCGTCATCCACGCTGAGGCCGGAGTTATAAGCCGGGGTTTCGCGGGGCACGCGCGTGATGACGAGCCGACCGTTTTCCACGCGCGTATCCACGCCGATCCAGCCCTTCTTCGGCGCGGCGGGCTTGTCCGGTTTCTCGCCTTCGGGAGCCTTGAAGCGCAGTCCGAACCAGTCGAGCGCTTCGGTGTAATCGAGTTCTTCGGTCGATTCCACGGCGTGGGCGAAGAAATCGTTCAGCGAGACGCCCGCGATTTCCGACGCGGTCGCTTTGAACTCGCCGGGCGTATAGCCGTGTTCGCCCGAGAATTTCGCAAACGCGGCGCGCATCAGATCGTCGAGCGTCTTCGCTCCATTGGTGGCTTTGCGGATGCGCGCATCGAGCAGCCAGCCGACGACCGCACCTTTCGTGTAATAGCTGATGGACGTGTTGAGCGTGTTCTCATCCGGGCGGTACTGCTTGATCCACGCATCTTCGGACGCCTGCTCGGCCGACATGACGAGCCGGCCCGGCGTCGATTGCAGCGAAGCGACGATGCTGGTGATCGATCCGGGCGAGGGCGGCGTATCGGTGCCGAGAAATTCGGCCTGCGTGGTGAGACCGGCGCGGCGCACGGTGAGGCTGCCGTAGTAATCGGTGAATCCTTCGGCGACCCAGAGGCTGCGGGTCGGATTCTCGCGCTCGTAGTCGAACGGCCCGAGTTCCACGGGACGCAGGCGCTTGACGTTCCAGGCGTGGAAGTATTCATGGGCGACGAGATCGAGCCAGCCGATATAGCCGCGCCGCGTGCGCGTGCCCCAGCGCGCCGACATCATGCAGACCGAGTTCTTGTGCTCGAGCCCGCCTCCGCCGCTGTCGCCGAGGATGTTCAGAAACACGTACTTGTTGCGGTACGGCAGCGATCCCCACATCTGGCGGTACTGGCGGACGATCTTTTCGGCATCCGCCGCCGCGCGCGGGCCGTCGAACACGCCTCCCTCGCCCTCGGTGACGAGAAAGTGCTGGATGCCATCGACTTCGAAGCGATAGACGGCAGGATTTCCCATGATGATGGGGGAGTCGACCAGGGTGTCGTAGTCCGGCGCGATGTAGTGATGGAGCTTGCCGTCCGGCGCATCGGGCAAACCGGTCATCGACGTTTTCCAGGCGGGAGGCAATTCGAGCTGCACGTCGTGAGGCCGGTCGAGGCCGCCGACGAGCGTCATGAAAGTCGGGGCGCCGTTCAGCAGAGCCCAGCCGTCTTCCACCCAGTTGGTCCGCACCGACATCTCGCGGCAGTAAACCTGGTAGGAAAAGCGGACCTCGCGGGCTCCGCCGGTTTCGATCTTCCAGCGGTTCTTGCGCGATTTGCCGACCGCGAGCGGCTTGCCGGAGGGATCCGTTGCCTTCACGTCTTCCACGTTGCGCGAGTACTCGCGGACGAGGTACGAACCGGGCGTCCAGACCGGCATGAAGACTTCAATTTCGCGCTGGCCGCCGGTGGGCAGGAGAGCTTCGACGGAGACGTAATGGGTTTCGGGCGCCGGGAAGCGAACCGTGTAGCGAACCGGTTCCGCCGTCTGGGCGTTCAGGGTGGGGATAGCGGAGGAGAGAGCGATGGCCATTGTCGTCAGAGCTGTCCAGAACCCGTGGCGGCGTAGAGCGAGTGGATGTAACCGTGCAGCGTGGTGGTTTTCAACCATAAGAAAAGTTACCATGGAATTACAAACTTGAACAAAATCAACTGCTTAGCCTTTGGCGTCGGAATTGCCCTTTGCCCTTGCGGGCAGCGGCGTTCATGAGACGGATTCTCCCATTTCTGGCGATCGGAGCGATGGCGTTTACGCTGTCTGCCCAGTACCCCGGCTCGCTTCCTCCCGGGCCGGGGTACCCCAATCCAGGCTATCCGCCGGCGCAGGGCTATCCGCCCCAGGGTTATCCCGGTCAGAACCCCAATCCGAACCTGCCGGATGACGTTCCCGGCCAGCCGGTGGCGCGCATCGGCGTCCTGAATGGTGACGCATCGATCCAGCATCGCGATTCGGGAGAGTGGACAGCGGCCGTTGTGAATGCCCCGCTGACGGCGGGTGACGCGATCTCGCTGCCGCCGGGAAGCCGGGCGGAACTGCAGCTTGACTTCGGCAATTTTGTCCGCATCGATGGGGACACCGAGCTGCGCTTTGCCGCTTTCGACGGCGCGCACGCGCAGATTCAGCTTTCGAGAGGTTCGATCACGTGGCGCGCGCTGCGCGATTCGCCGCTGCGGGTCGAGATCAGCACGCCGGTGGTCGCGGTCCATCCCGAACGGCTTTCGGCGGTGCGGATTGAAGCCGCGGCCGATGGATCGACGCGCGTGACGGTCCGGCGGGGAGAGGCCGAGGCTTCGACGCCGCGCGGAACGGAACACGTTCGCGAAGCGAGCACCATGCTGGTGCATGGCGCTCCCGACGGCAATGCGGAATATCAGATGGTTCCCGCTGCTCCGCCGGACGCGTGGGACAGCTGGAACGATCAGCGCGATGGCTTTCTCTCGCGCGCGCAATCGAACCGGTACGTGAGCCCGGATATTTATGGCGCCGAGGATCTGGATGCCGCCGGGCGCTGGGGCTACGATCCAAACTACGGCAACGTGTGGACGCCGAACGTGCCTCCGGGCTGGGCGCCGTACAGCGACGGTTCCTGGGTGTGGGTCGATCCGTATGGGTGGACCTGGGTGGATGCGATGCCGTGGGGCTGGGCTCCGTTCCATTACGGCTCCTGGTATTTCCGGGTTGGTTTTGGATGGACGTGGTTCCCGGGTTCGCGGCTGGCTCATTACTGGTGGCATCCGGCGATGGTCGGGTTCTTCGGGTTCGGCAGCAATATTGGCTGGGTTCCGCTGGCGCCTTATGAGCGGTTCCGCCCCTGGTACGGGCCGGGGGTCACGGTGGGGGTCGGGTTCGGATTCGGGCGGACGGTGGGTGTGGT
>DASPQQ010000253.1:0-5216 GCA_035624885.1 Bryobacteraceae bacterium
CACCGTTCCCCGCGCCGACCGCATCGTCGGTCCCGGCAACATCTACGTCGCCGCCGCGAAAAAACTCCTCGCCGGTGAAGTCGGCATCGATTTCGTCGCCGGCCCCACCGAAATCCTCATCATCGCGAATGAAGGCGACCCGCGTTTCCTCGCCGCCGACATGCTGGCTCAGGCCGAACATGATGTCGATGCCAGCGCCATCCTGCTCACCACCTCAAAACGCCTCGCCCGGCAAGTCGCAAAGGAAGTCCAACGCCAGCTCGCGACGCTTCCCACCGCGCCCGTCGCCAGCAAGTCCATCGCGAATAACAGCGCGGTCGTCATCGTGAAGGATCTCGACGAAGCCGCCGAACTCTCCAACGCCTTCGCCCCCGAACACCTCAGCATCCACCACGAAGAAATCATCCCGAAGATCCGTCACGCCGGCAGCATCTTCATCGGCCCCTTCAGCCCCGAAGCCGCCGGCGATTACGCCGCAGGACCCAACCACGTCCTCCCGACGAGCGGAGTCTCACGCCTGCGCGGAGGTCTCTCCGCCGCCGATTACGTGAAGATCATCTCCGTCCAGAAGCTCGACGTGAAGACGCTGAAGAAACTCGGCCCGGCCATCACCACTCTTGCCAGAGCCGAAGGTCTCGAAGCCCACGCCCGCTCAGTCGAGGTACGCCTTGCCTGACACTCAAAACGGGGACAGGCTACACTGGCGCCTTTTTGCGCGCCACACCATTGATTCGACCTCCTGTCCTCCGCGCGGAAAAAGGCTGCCAGCCCGGCCTGTCCCCGTTTTCCAGCCCCGTACAACCGAGGTCCGCCATGCCTGAAGTCCGCAAAGCAGTTTTGAAGATGGCGCCCTACGTCCCGCCCACCGGCGGGCGCCTCGGCAAAGTGCGTCTCGACTTCAACGAAAACACCGTCGGCTGCTCGCCCAAAGTCATCGAGTTCCTGAAGTCGAAGCTCACCGCCGAATCCTTGACGGTCTACCCTGACTACGCCAGCGTGAAGAAAACGCTCTCAGCCTTCTTCAAAGTCGCGGAATCCGAACTCCTCCTCACCAACGGCACCGACGAAGCCATTCAGGTGCTGATCAACACCTACATCGACGACAACGACGAAGTCATCGTCCTCACCCCGTCCTACGCGATGTACCGCTTCTACGCCGAAGTCGCCGGCGCCATCATCAGAGAAGTTCCCTACATCCCGCCGAAGTGCGAATTCCCGCTCGCGGACCTCCTCAGCGCGATCGCACCTCAAACCAAAGCCATCCTCATCTCGAACCCCAACAACCCCACCGGCACATCCATCGATCTCGCCGGCATCGCCGCCATCCTCGAAGCCGCCCCGCAGGCCGCCATCCTCATCGACGAAGCCTATTACGAATTCTGCGGCATCACCGCGCTCCCGCTCCTCGACAAATGCCCGAACCTCTTCGTCAGCCGCACGTTCTCGAAAGTCTACGGCATGGCCGCCATGCGCATGGGCTGCCTCTTCTCCCAGGCCGCCAACGTCCAGTTCCTCCACAAAGCCCAGTCGCCCTACAGCGTGAACATGCTCGCTGCGCTCGCCGCCGAAGCCGCCGTCGCCGATACGGAATACGCGCTCAACTACGCGAAGGAAGCTCTCGCCGCCCGCGAAATCCTGCGCGAAGGACTCACGAAACTCGGCATCGACCAGGCCCCCAGCGCCGCCAACTTCATCCTCGGCTACTTCGGCAACCGCGCCATCGAAGTCCGCGACGCTCTCCGCGACAAAGCCATCCTCGTCCGCGACCGCAGCTACGAAATCCCCGGCGGCGTCCGCATCACCGCCGGCACGCGCGAACAGGCTCGCGAGGTCCTCGCCGAACTGGAGCGCATATGGTGAACCAGAGATGTGGACGCGACTTCAGTCGCGTTTCCCTGACTGAGGACGCGCGGCGCTCGCCGCGCCTCTCCGGTTTCACGCTGGAGCGCATATGGTAAAGGACCTGATCGTCTTCGACATGGACGGCGTCCTCGTCGAAGTCACCGAATCCTACCGCGCCACCATCCAGTCAACGGTGAAGCACTTCTCCGGCTCCGAACCCACGCGCCCCGAAATTCAGGACTGGAAAAACCGCGGCGGCTGGAATGACGATTGGCGTCTCTCCCACGCCATGATCCAGGAGCGCGGCGCCAATCCCACTTACGAAGAAGTGGTCGACTACTTCCAGAAACTTTTCCTCGGCGAAAACCGCGATGGCATGATCCTGCGTGAACAATGGCTCGCAACCAACGGCCTCTTCGACCGCCTCTCGCAGAACAACACGCTCGCCGTCTTCACCGGCCGCATGCGCTGGGAAGCGCAGTTGACGCTCGACCGTTTCCTGCCCGGCTATTTCAGCCCGGTCGTCGGCTCGGACGACGTCACCAGAACCAAACCGGATCCCGAAGGCCTCATCAAAATCCGCGAGATGGTCCCGCACGGCAAAGCCTGGTACATCGGCGACACCGTCGATGACGCCCGCGCCTCCGCCGCGGCCAACGTCCCGTTCATCGGCATCGCCGCGCCGGCCAATCCGCGCTACGAAGAACTCGTCCGCCTGCTCAAAGAAGCCGGCGCCATCGCGATTCTCGACGACATCAATGCTTTGGAAACTGTGATTGGGGAGACCGCACTTGCCCAGAACCAGTAAAATCGAGCGCAACACCAAAGAGACCCGGATCAAAGGCGAACTCCGCATCGAAGGCCACGGCCGCTACGAGATCTCGACCGGCATCCGCTTCTTCGATCACATGCTCGAGCTCTTCACCAAACACGGCGGCTTCGATCTCAAGCTCACCGCCAAAGGCGATCTTGACGTCGATCAGCACCACACCGTCGAAGACGTCGGCATCGTCATCGGCCAGCTCTTCGCGAAAGCCCTCGGCGACCGCAAAGGCATCAACCGCGCCGGCTATTTCGTCATGACCATGGACGAAACCCTCGCCGTTGTCGCCGTCGATCTCGGCGGCCGCCCCGCGCTCGTCTACAAAGACCTCGTCAAAGTCGTCCACGTCGGCGATCTCCAGACGGAACTCCTCCCCGACTTCTTCGATGGCTTCGTCCACCACGCCGGCGCGAACCTCCACGCCAAAGTTCTCTACGGCCGGTCGAACCACCACAAGATCGAAGCCATCTTCAAATGCTGGGCCAGAGCCATGCGCTACGCCTGCTCCAAAGACACGCGCCTCAAAGACCAGCTCCCCTCAACCAAGGGCCTTCTATGATCGCCATCTTCGACTACGGCGCAGGCAATCTCCGCTCGGTCCAGAACACGCTCGATGAAGTCGGCGCGACCTACGAACTCGTCCGCGACGCCGCCGGTCTCGAACGCGCCTCGAAGATCATCCTGCCCGGCGTCGGCCATTTCGGCCAGATGCTGCGCGCCCTCGACGAAATGAACGTCCGCAACGCCTTCGTCAGCCAGATCCATAAGAACGTCCCCTTCCTCGGCATTTGCCTCGGCCTGCAGGGTCTCTTTGAATCGAGCGAAGAAGCCCCCGGCCTCAAGGGTCTCGGCATCTTCCCTGGTCAGGTGAAGCGCTTCACCGATCCCCAGGCCCGCATCCCGCACATGGGCTGGAACGACATCACGAAGGTCAAATCCTCGCGCCTGCTCGAGGGCCTTCCCGAACACCCCTACCTCTACTTCGCCAACAGCTACTACGCGCCGGTCGGCGATTACACCGCCGCCACCTGCACCTACACCGTGCCCTTCACCGCCGTGCTCGAATCCGGCAACACCTTCGGTGTCCAGTGCCATCCCGAAAAGTCCGGCCCGCTCGGTCTCGCCATCGTCCGCAACTTCGTGGAGCTCAAATGCTAGCGCGCCGCATCATTCCCTGCCTCGACGTCACCGCCGGACGCGTGGTCAAGGGCGTCAACTTCGTCAACCTGCGCGATGCCGGCGATCCCGTCGAGCTCGCCGAACGCTACAACCAGCAGGGCGCCGATGAGCTCGTCTTCCTCGACATCACCGCCTCGAGCGACGCGCGCCAGATCACGGCCGGCGTCGTCGCCCGCACCGCCCGCAAGGTCTTCATCCCGCTCTCGGTCGGCGGCGGCATCCGTTCCATCGCCGACGCCCGCACCATCCTCCTCTCCGGCGCCGAAAAGGTCTCGGTCAACACCGCCGCCGTGCGCCGTCCCGAACTCATCTCCGAACTCAGCCAGGAGTTCGGCGCCCAGGCCGTCATCCTCGCCATCGACGCCCGCCGCCACACCAACGGAAGCTGGCACGTCTACACCCGCGGCGGCCGCGACGATGAAGGCATCGACGCCGTCGCATGGGCCGCGCGCGGCGAACAGCTCGGCGCGGGCGAGATTCTGCTAACATCCATGGACACGGACGGTGTGCTCACCGGATTCGATTGTGCTCTCTGCCGCGCTGTTTCGAGAGCCACGCGTATCCCGGTAATCGCCTCCGGCGGAGCCGGCAAGCCCGAGCACTTCGTCGAAGTGCTCACCACGGGTGAAGCCGATGCTGCCCTCGCGGCGTCAATCTTCCACGACGGCACCTACACCGTCGGCGACATCAAAGAGTATCTCGACAAGGCCGGCATTCCGGTACGCAAATGATCATCCCGTGCATCGATCTCATGGGCGGCAAAGTCGTCCAGCTCGTTCAGGGGCGCGACAAGGCGCTCGAAGGGGACAGCCCCGGGGAAATGCTGCGTCGCTTCGCAGCCTTCCCGCAGATCCAGGTCATCGACCTCGACGCCGCCATCGGCACCGGCGCCAACGACGAACTCGTGAAACAGGTCGCATCGAAAGCCGTCTGCCGCGTCGGCGGCGGCGTGCGCAGCGTGGAGCGTGCCCGGACGCTTCTCGAACAGGGCGCGTTCAAGGTCATCGTCGGCACATCGGCCTTCAACGCCCAGGGCCCGAACCACCAGTTCCTCCAGTCGCTCGCCGATGCCATTGGCCGCGACCGCATCGTGATCGCGCTCGACTCAAAGAGCGGCGTGATCGTGATCAAAGGCTGGCGCGAGTCGATGAACTTCTCGGCCGAACAGGTCGTGAAGCAGCTCGAGCCGTACTGCTCGGGCTTCCTCTGCACCTATGTCGATAAGGAAGGCATGATGCAGGGCACCGATCTCGACTGGTTCCGCCGCCTGCGCGCCGCCACCGGCCACGAGATCACCGCCGCCGGCGGCATCACCACGCTGGAAGATGTCCGCGCCCTGCTCGACATGAACGTCCATGCCGCGCTCGGCATG
>DASPQQ010000254.1:0-3400 GCA_035624885.1 Bryobacteraceae bacterium
CCGTAGCCGTTGAGATAAACAATGTCGATATCGACGGCGCGGAGGGCGATGCCTTCTTCGAGCAGCTTCGCGCCTTCGTTGATGAGCGCGTACATGCAGCGATCGAGGATTTCTTCTTTCGAGATGGTGCGGCGCGGGATGTTGTATTCGGCTGCCACCTGCTCGGCGAATCTGACGGTATCGGGGTTCGGGAACGGTCTGCGGTTCTCATCGTATTTCGAGAAACCGGCGCCGGTTTTCTGGCCGTAGTTGCCGGCTTCGCAGAGAAGATCGGCCACGCGCGGGATGCGGACGCCGGGTTTTTCGAGATGGCGGAATTCCTTGCGGATGCGCCAGCCGACATCGAGACCGGCGAGGTCGGAGACGGCGAGCGGGCCCATGGCCCAGCCGAAATCGTAAAGCGTTTTGTTGACTTCTTCGACCGACGCGCCTTCTTCGATGAGGAACTGGGCCTGGTAGAAGTAAGGGTGCAGCATGCGGTTGCCGATGAAGCCCTTGCAGTTGCCGGCGAGAACCGCGACCTTTTTGAGTTTCTTGCCGAGGGCCATCGACGTGGCGATGACGGTGTTGCTGGTGGCCTTGCCGCGCACCACTTCGAGCAGGCGCATGACGTTGGCCGGGCTGAAGAAATGATGGCCGATGACCCATTCGGGGCGTTTCGTCGCCGAAGCGATTTCGTCGATATCGAGGGTTGAGGTGTTGGAGGCGAGGATGCAGCCCGGCTTCGCGATGGCGTCGATTTCGCCGAAGATCTGTTTCTTGAGCGCCATGCCTTCGAAGACGGCTTCGACGATGATGTCGACCTGATCGAAACCCTCGTATGTGAGCTGCGGTTTGATGAGGGCCATGCGCTGATCCATGACGGCCTGGGAGAAGCGGCCTTTGGAGACGGAGTTGGCGTAGTTCTTTCTGATGGTCGCCATGCCTTTATCGAGAGCTTCCTGCGTGGTCTCTTTGATGAGGACCGGGATGCCGGCGTTGGCGTAGTTCATGGCGATGCCGCCGCCCATGGTTCCCGCGCCGATGACTGCGGCGAATTTGATGTCGAGAACCGGGGTTTCCCTGCCGATGCCGGGAATCTTCGCGACGGTGCGTTCGCCGAAGAAAGCATGGATGAGCGCTTTCGACTGGATGCCGAAGAGGCATTCGTTGAAGAGCTTCGCTTCGTATTCGCAGCCTTCTTCGAAGGGAAGCGTGGTGGCGGCTTCGACGGCATCGATGGCCGCGAGCGGGGCGGTCTGGCCGCGTTTGGCTTTCTTCGCGGCATCGCGGGCGGAGGCGAAGATCAGCGGGTCGATGTTGGCGAGCTTCTCGTTTTTGTCGCGCGTGCGGACGATGGGTTTATCGGCGATCTCTTTGGCGAAGGCGATGCCGCCGGAGAGGAGATCGCCTTCGATGATGCGATCGGCGATGCCGGATTCGAGAGCTTCTTTGGCGGAGATCGGCTCGCCTTCCCAGCACATCTGGACGGCTTTGGCGACTCCGGCGAGACGCGGCAGGCGCTGCGTGCCGGCGGCTCCGGGGATGATGCCGAGTTTGACTTCGGGCTGGCCGACCTGCGCGGAGGGCGTGATGACGCGGTAGTGACCGGCCATGGCGGTTTCGAGTCCGCCGCCGAATGCGGTGCCGTGGATCGCCATGACGACGGGCTTGACCGAGCTTTCGAGCTGGAAGAGTTTGGGCGTGAGGGCGATGCGCGGCTTTTCGCCGGAGGTGATTTTGCCGAACTCGCGGATGTCGGCTCCGGCGATGAAGGTGGCGCCCGCGCCGATGACGACGATGGCTTTGACGGCGGGGTCGTTATTGGCCGCTTCGACCGATTCGAGGATGCCTTCGGGCACGCCGGGGCTGAGGGCGTTGACGGGTGGATTGTCGATGGTGACGACCGCGATGCCGTCCTGAGCAGTCAGTTTTACGAGTTCGGACATAAGCTCTCAGTTTATAAAGGAAAACGTTGAAGGCGGCGTTTTCGCTGCGGGCGGGGTCCGGAAAGCCGGTACAGACAGCCTTTTTCGCGACGAACAGTTCCTGGCGGAGCAAATGCTGTTGCGCGAAAAAGGAGTCTGTCCCGGTTTTCCTCAGTGGTGCGACTCGGGGTCTGAAGGCGCGTGTACATTTAAATCGAAGAGAGGAGGCGGCCTCCGTCGACGGTGATGGTCTGTCCGGTGACGAAGGAGGAGCGGTCGCTCGCGAGCAGCGCGGCGACTTCGGCGATTTCGATGGGCTGGCCAAGGTGCTTGATGGGCTGCGAGTGCATGCGCTCTTCGAGCTTCTCCGCGTCTTTCCAGTAGTATTCGCTGAGCACGGTTTCGATGAGACCCGGCGCGATGGCGTTGACGCGCACGCCTTTGGGGCCGAGTTCGAGCGCGTAGGACTGGGTCATCATGATGAGCGCGGCTTTGGTCATGCTGTAGAGCAGGCCTTCGAACTGCGGGCGGATGCCGGAGATGGACGAGATGTTGATGATGGAGCCGGAGCCGCGTTCCACCATGCCTGGCGCGACGAGCTGGGTGAGCCGGAAGGCGCTCTTGAGGTTGATTTCGATCATCTTGTCGAACTGGCCTTCGTCGAGCTTCTGCCATGGACCCTGGCCGACGTTGGTGGCGGCGTTGTTGACGAGAACGTCGATGCGGCCGAATTCCTTCGTGGTCAGATCGACCATGGCCTGGATCTGATCGGCGCGGCCGACGTGGCAGACCACCGGTTTGACGGCCGGACTGATTTCGCGCGCGACCTGTTCGAGAGTATCGAGTTTGCGGCCGCAGATGACGACCTGCGCGCCTTCGCGCACGAAGACTTCGGCAATGGCGCGGCCGATGCCGCGGCTGGCGCCGGTGACGATGGCTACTTTGTCTTTGAGCATCATGATTGGACCGGGATTAGTGTCTCACAGGGAGGCTTAAGATATGTGGAATGCGGACATGGCTGGTACGCGAATGGTGTGAGCCTGCGGGCATGGAGTGGGCGGAGATCGATGCACCGGAGCCCGGGCCGGGCCAGGTTCGCGTGCGCAATCGCGCGGCGGCGCTCAACTTTTTCGACATTCTGCAGATTCAGGGCAAATACCAGGTGAAGCCGCCGTTCCCGTTCACGCCGGGCGCGGAGATTTCTGGGGAGATCGATGCAGTTGGCCCGGGCGTAACGGGATGGAGAGCCGGGGACGCGGTGCTCGGGATGCCGGGCGGCGCGGGATTCGCGGAGCAGACGGTGCTCGAGGCATCGAAGGTTTTCCGTCTGCCCGCCGGGATGGACTGGGCGCAGGCGGCGGCAATGCCGATCGTGTACCAGACTTCGTGGTTCGCGCTGAAGGACCGCGGGGCGCTCAGGGCGGGCGAGGTGTTGCTGGTGCACGCGGGGGCAAGCGGCGTGGGGATGTCGGCGATTCAGCTGGGGAAGGCTT
>DASPQQ010000255.1:0-15853 GCA_035624885.1 Bryobacteraceae bacterium
TCGGGCAGATCTTTGCAGGCGCCTCCCGAGCGACCGGTACTTATGCCAATGCCAATCATCTGGCCGGTTTACTGGAGATGTCGCTGCCATTCGCGCTCGCGATGACCGCGCAGGCTGTCGAGAGGCGGAGGGTCCTTTCGATTATTCCGGCTGCCGCCTGTTGCGTGCTGATTTTCGCTTCTCTTCTCTATACCTTGTCGCGAGCCGGCTTCGCCGGAGCCATCGTGGCGATCGCGGTCCTTGCCGGGCTGCTCGCGTCCGGCAAGGAGCGCCGCCGCAGAGCTCTCGCGGCTTTCGCCATACTGGCCGTTTTCGCCGCGATCCTGTTCCTCGCTGTTCCCAATCAGCTTCTCGATCGCCTGGCGGACACGGACGGGGACGTTTTGCCCGACGTCCGGTTCCAGATCTGGAGAGAAACGCTGCGGCTGATCGGGGCGTACCCGGTATTCGGATGCGGCCTTGGAACCTATGTGTCCGCGATACAGCAGTACCGGGTTTCTTCGACACCGATCGCGCTTGTCGACTATGCCCACAGCGACTATCTGCAACTTCTGGCGGAATGGGGTTTCGTCGGCTTCGCGCCCGCTCTTGCCTTCGCTCTTCTGCTCCTCAGCCGCGGGCTGCGAGGGGCTGCAACCGCCGGGAGACGCGATCAACGCTGGCTTCCGGCTGCCTGTTTCGCAGGCCTCGTGGCGCTGGCGATACACTCGTTTGCCGATTTCAATCTCTATATTCCCGTCAACGCCATGGTCGCGGCATGGATCGCCGGAATCATTGCCGGACTCAATCTCTCAACCGGGCAGGCGCCTGATTCGTGACGCTGTACAGATGACTCTGCGCGGTCGCGATCTGCCGCCAGTCAAAGCGAAGCGCGGTCTCGCGGGCAGCCTGCTCGATCTGCTTCCGGCGGCGGGGATCGGACGATAATTGTCGAATCTGGTGGGCCATTTCGACTGCGGTGGGAGTCACGATGACATCGGTTCCGGCCGAGAGATCCAGTCCGTTGATTCCCGCCGGTGTGCTGACGACAACCCGGCCCATCGCCATCGCTTCGAGGACTTTGATGTTCGTGCCGGCCGAGGCGGTGAGCGGCGCGAGAACGAGTCCGGCGCGGGCGTAAGCGCCGCGGACGTCGGAGACGAAGGCTTCGAGCTCGATGCCGGGTTGAGTGAGGTCGACGGTGACGCGGCCGCGGTGGAAATCGAGGTAGTATTCCGGACGCGAACCGGCGATGACGTGGAGCGTGTAGCCGGGGCCGAGGAGCGGCCAGACGTCGCGCAGGAAGAACTCGAGCGCCAGCAGATTGGGCAGATGCGCGAACGAGCCGATGAACAGCAGCCGGTGCGGATCCGGTTCATTTTCAACAGGCTGGAATCGCTCCGTATCGACGCCGTTGGGCAGGCAGACAACCTCTTTCGCACCCGTGACCCGCGCCGCATCCTTCTCCGACATGGTGACGACGCAATCGACCTCCCGCCACGCGGCGGTTTCGAATGCGCGCCATTTTTCGAGCTGCTGCCGCAGCTCCCAGTTGTCGGGGCGGGTGGCGAGGAGCTGTTCCTGGAGGTCGAAAGTAATGTCGTGCTCCACCAGAATGGTGCGCGCCGAGGCGCAAGCTGAAGCATACTGTGCCATCCAGGTGAACTCGAGCTGCACGGCGGCCGGCTTCCACTGGTGAACCGTCTGTTTGAGGCAGGCGCGGAAGGTTTCGGAGTCGAACTCCTCGACGGTGTCCGGCCGGGGGCTCTCTTTCCGGTAGTGAGTGCCGTGCCGCCGGACGAGGATGACCTGATGGCAGATGGCGAGGAGTTCGGCGGGCGGAGGGGCGAGCTGGTCGCAGAAAGCAACCAGGATCTGGGCCCAGCCGGACGCCGTTCTCCGCATCAGGTTATACATTCGAACTGCACCGCCATGTGATAGAGGAAACGGGAGATACGGACTCGCCAAAACCACCATTGGCTTCGTTTTTTCGACTTGCCCGCGGAAGATCGCGATATCGCCGTTGCCGAGTGCCAGGATCTCGGTTTCAGAAAGCGGACCCGCGGCCGGAGCCGGCATCGGGCCGGGTTTCGGAAGGGCGCGCAGGGCGTCGAGCGAGTTGTTGAGCTGTAGCCGGCGGATGGCTTCGCGCCAGAGCCTGCGGAACAGGTCAGGCGAGCCGACGGCGTGAACCAGGAAGCGGAGGTAGTTGATCTCGACGAAGGTGCCGAGCTGCCGGGGCGTGAAGAAGCGGGCGGTGGTGGCGCGGTGCCGGTGTTCCACCCCGGCGTTCGCGCAAAAGACCGTCGGCCATCCCTGCTTCCAGGCGCGATAGCCGAAGTCGAGATCTTCCACGTAGGCGGGATCGTAGATTTCGCTCACACCGCCGAGCGCGCGGAGCTTCGCGGTATCGAAGAGCGAACAGCCGCCGCTGCCGTAGAGCACCCAGGTGAGGTCTTCGCCGGGAATCGGGTCGTCGCAGCGGACGGGGAAATCGAGCGGGTTTTCCTGACGCCAGACGGCCTTGCCGGTCTCCTCGCGGCGCACGCCGGGAGGGAAGAAGATCTGGGCAGTCGAGCAGAACAGGTCCGGAACTTCGCGGAAGGCGGCGCGCAGCGCTTCAACGAAACCGGGCTCGAGGACCATGTCGTTGTTGAGAAGCAAGGTGTGGCGGAAACGCGCGGCGGCGATCCCGAGATTCACGGCGCGGGCGAACGAGAGAGGTTTCACCGTCTCAATAACGCGGATATGCGGGTGATGTTCGGCCAGCCATCGCGCCGTGCCGTCCGTCGAACCGTTGTCGCTCACGATGATCTCGAGATCCGCCGCGGGCTCGAGTCCGGGAAGCAGGGTGCCGAGCAGATCGCGGCCGTCGCGGCTTGGAATCACGACCGTGACGCCTTCCGGCAGAACTTCCGTGACGCGGATGGGCGCCTCTGTTGCCGCCGGCCTTTGCCGTTTCCCGACGGCCTGCGCGAGGCGAGCGCGGATGGGGAGTTCGGCTTCGCCGGGATGGACAATGCGCCGCAGCCATTTCCTGGCGCGCGGCGAAGTGAGCGCGTTCGCAATCCGGCGAAGCCGGTACGCGCCGGCCGAGACTTCGCGCAAGTGCTCGTCGAAAGTGGTGAGGCACTGCGGAGCCAGTTGCCGCGCCGCGCGCCGCAGATCGTGGTGCGGAATGCCGGAGGCGAGAATCATTCCGACCGAGACGATCTTCCGCGATCCGAGCGCAGCCCGCAGAGCCGCGAGATTCGACTCGTAGCTGCGCTTCACATGCCAGGGAATCCATTCGCCCTGCGCCGGTTCGAATTCGGCGACAACGACCAGCGGCACGTCTGGCCGCGCCGCTGCCATGCGTTCGACGAGAGCGCGATTGACCTCCGCGCCGCCCGATGCAAACGCGGCCTGAATCAGATCAGAAGATGGCGGCACAACTTCGTTCCACGCTGCCACATTTCGAGCGCCTGCATGGCGAAAGCGGTCGAGACGGGATTGATATGCGGCGACAGAACGCCGTCGCGGCGTCCGAACGAGAAGCCGCCGTCGATGCGCGGGTCATCGCTCGCGCACTGGAAGGTTCGAAGCGCGTCGGCTTCCGCTGCGGCAGCCGCCACGTCGAGCGGCACGACTTCCTGGCCGTTGAGGCGCGCGCGCAGAAGCTGCGCATAAACATCCGAGCGCACGAACACCGGAGCGATCTGGCGCAGATGCCGTTCCACCGCCGCCATGGCCGTGGCGTAAGCCGACCGGCATTCGGGCCGGTCGAGCACCGCGGTCAGCGCTTCGAGGAAATAACTGTAAGCGTGCAGGCGATCCATTACGCCGTAGCGCGTGGTCTCGTCCGTCTCCTGCGGCAGGAACCGGGCATGGGATTCGAGCGCCGCGGCGAGCGAAGTCTCCCAGGCCGTTCGCAGCGCGGCGTCGCCCGTCTCTTCCGCGACATCGAACCAGGCGAGCGCGGCTTTGAGCTGGTAGCAGCCGGGGCTGCGCGACCATTGCGGGGTCCGTTCGAGGGGCGCCTTCGAGGGAAGCTCGAGGATCGGATGACACTCGGCGCCGGCGCCGAAGTCGCGGATCATCGACCGGCAGGTTTCGTGAGCGATGGCGAGGAGCCGTTCTTCGCGCGTCTCGCGCCAGACCGCCATCAGGCCGCGCACGATGATGCCGCAATCGAAGAAGTAGGTCAGGTTCGAAGGGTATTCGAAGGGGAACGTCTTCAGCTGCGGGTCCCAGGCGCGGTCGGTGAGGAAGCGTGCCGTCAACCGCGCGCGGTCGAGATAAGCTTCATCCTTCGTGACCGTGAACAGCCACGCGAGGGCGCTCGCAGTGTAGCCGGTGATCTCGGTCGAGACCGGCTTGTTGCTCGAAATTTCGGAACGGTAGAAACGCGCTACGCCGCCGGACGATTCCTGTATCCCCGATTCCAGAAACCACCGGCCGGCCCGCGCCAGCGAACAGGCGGACAATCCACTAGTCTAGCGTGGGGCTCTCAGAGCCGGCAGATGAGCAGTTCGCGCTCGTAGATGATCTCGGGCGGCAGGTGCGCGTGGAGATCGAGGAACAGCTCTTCGTGCTGGATCACTTCGTTCCGCCACCTGGCGCGGTCGAAGGCCTGCAGTTCCTCGAACTGATCGCGCGGGAAACGGGTCCCGTTCCACTCGATGTCTTCGTAATTGGGCATCCAGCCGATGGGTGTTTCGCGGGCGGCGGCGCGGCCATGCGCGCGGTCAATGATCCACTTGAGCACGCGCATGTTCTCGCGGAAGCCCGGCCAGATGAACTTGCCGTTCCTGTCCTTGCGGAACCAGTTGACGTGGAAGATGCGCGGCGTTTCGCTCAGATGGCGCTGGATTTTGATCCAGTGCCGGAAGTAATCGCCCATGTGATAGCCGCAGAAAGGCAGCATGGCCATGGGATCGCGGCGCACCTTGCCGGTGGCCCCGGCGGCGGCGGCCGTGGTTTCCGAGCCCATGGTGGCGCCCATGTAGACGCCGGCGCTCCAGTTGAAGGCCTGGTAGACGAGCGGCATGGTGTCGGCGCGGCGGCCGCCGAAGATGAAGGCGCTGACCGGCACGCCTTCGGGATCTTCCCACGCGGGATCGATGGTGGGGCATTGCGAGGCGGGCGCGGTGAAACGCGAGTTGGGATGCGCGGCTTTGGCGCCGGTTTCCCGGCCGATTTCGGGAGTCCAGGGGCGGCCCTGCCAGTCGATGCACTCGGCGGGAGGTTCGTCCGTCATCCCTTCCCACCAGACGCCGCCATCGGGAGTGAGCGCGACATTGGTGAAGATGGAGTTGCGGGCGAGCGTCGCCATGGCATTCGGATTGGTGTGATGCGAAGTGCCCGGCGCGACGCCGAAGAAGCCGGCTTCGGGATTGATGGCGCGCAGCCGGCCATTGGCGTCGGGCCGGATCCAGGCGATATCGTCGCCGACCGTCCAGACCTTCCAGCCGTCGAAACCTTCCGGCGGCACGAGCATGGCGAAATTGGTTTTGCCGCAGGCGCTGGGGAAGGCCGCGGCAACATAGGTCTTCTCGCCCTGCGGATTTTCCACCCCGAGGATCAGCATGTGCTCGGCCATCCAGCCTTCATCGCGCGCCATGTTGGAGGCGATGCGCAGCGCGAAACACTTCTTGCCGAGCAGCGCGTTGCCGCCGTAGCCGGACCCGTACGACCAGATTTCGCGCGTTTCCGGGAAATGCACGATGTACTTTTCGCCGTTGCAGGGCCAGGGGACATCCGCCTGTCCATCGGCCAGCGGCATGCCGACCGAGTGCATGCAGGGCACGACGCGTTTCACGTCCTTATCGATTTCCTGAAACACCCGCTCGCCGATGCGCGCCATGATGCGCATGTTGACCACGACGTAGGGCGAGTCGGTGAGCTGCACGCCGATCTGCGACATGGGTGAACCGATCGGACCCATGCTGAACGGCAGAACGTACATGGTGCGGCCGCGCATCGAGCCGGTGAAGAGATGCTTCAGCTTCCTGCGCATTTCATACGGGTTTTCCCAGTTATTGGTGGGACCCGCGCCGTCTTTCGAGAGCGAGCAGATGAAGGTGCGGTCTTCGACGCGGGCGACATCGCTTGCGTCGGAACGGGCGTAGAAGCAGCCGGGCCAGAGCTTCTCGTTGAGTTTGATGAAGGTTCCGGAATCGACCATCTGCTGGCAGAGGTCGTCGTATTCTTCCTGCGATCCATCGACCCAGTGGATGGCTCCGGGTTGCGTGATCTGGGCCATTTTTTCGACCCATCTGAGGAGATGCCGGTTCCTGCTGAGCGCAACCGCGGGGTTTCTCTTCATGAGATCCAAAATAGCAGTCAAAGGGCTCAGGCGGGGTATGAAAAGGAGCACACGAGGCGCGGCGGCAACGGACGCCGGACCCGGTCAGTGCCTCGGTGGAAACAAGGTTCTCCTGGTTCCCGGAAACAGAAAGTCGGAGGCAGCGTGCCATTCCTGCTGCGGCGAGTTGCGCGTTTCGGGGCCGGGAGCGGCGGGTAGCCGGAGACAATGCGGACGCCGCCATAACCGTAAGCCACAATTCCGCCCACTGTCCAGAACAGGACGCCCATTCCGATGACGATGGCGATCTGCAGCGAAGAGAGGTCGCGGAAGAGGATGTTGACCAGCGCAACGATGCCGCAGACGATGCCGGTATAGATCCACCAGAGCACCCAGGGGCGGAAGTGGACTTGATAGGGCATTCGGCCTCCTTCCTGAATGAGAGACGAAAGGATTCGATCCGGTGTCACTACCGTTGACACGGTACTTTTTCAGACCGGCCCACCGGAGCGCGGGCATGGCGCAGGCAGTTAGTGGAAATCGTGCGAGGCGGCCGCGGCCAGCGCGTATCCCAGCGGCTCGAACCTCATGGCCCGCACGTGAACCACGTTGTCGACGTTCTGGATCGGGCCTTCGATCAGCAGCCAGCGGTTGCCGATGATGGTCAGTCGGTTTTCGTCGAACAGATCCGGCATCACGACAACGTTGGCGATGCCGGTTTCGTCTTCCACGCTGAGGAAAACGATGCCTTTGGCGGTGCCGGGACGCTGGCGGACAATCACGCATCCGGCGATGCGCACCGGTTTGCCGGAAGGGATCCCGGCGAGCGCCGCGGCCGGCGTGACGCCGAGCGCATCCATTTCGGCGCGGCGGTGCGCCATGGGATGCAGCCCGATATTCACGCCGGTGCCGCGGTAGTCGGCATCGAGGCGTTCTTCGACGGTCATGGGCCGGAGCGGAGCCGCGGGATCGTTTTCCGGCACTTCGACGAGCAGCGGGCCGGAATACTGCGCGGCGCGGCTGGCTTTCCAGAGCGCGTCTCTGCGATGTTCGGCGTTCAGAGGATTGAGGGCGCCGGCCGCGGCCATTCTGGAGATCTCGTCTTTGTGGAGCTCCGGGACGCGGCGCGCGAGATCGTCGATATCGGCGAAGGGAGCGATTTCTCTCTGCGCGAGGAGAGCCTCGGCCGATTCGGCCCGCAGGCCTTTGACGTAACGAAGGCCAAGACGAAGGTCTTTGCTCGTATCGTGACGCGAAGCGTCACTCAGGTTTTCGAGCGTACAGTCCCATTCGGATTTCGTCACGTCGATGGGCAGAACGCGCAGGCCGTGATGCTGCGCGTCCTTGATCAGCACGGCAGGATGGTAAAAACCCATCGGCTGATTGTTGAGCAGCGCGCAGGTGAAAGCGGCGAGGAAATGCACCTTGAGAAACGCGCTGGCGTAGGCGAGCAGCGCGAAGCTGGCCGCGTGCGATTCGGGAAAGCCGTAGAGCGCGAATGCAGTGATCGACTGCACGATGGTGTCCTGCGTCGCGCCGGTGATGCCGTTGCGCGTCATGCCTTCGCGCAGCCGCACTTCAATGGTTTTCATACGCTCCTGCGAGCGCTTGAAGCCCATGGCGCGGCGCAGTTCTTCGGCTTCTCCGCCGGTGAAACTGGCGGCAACCATGGCGATGCGCAGCAGCTGTTCCTGAAACAGAGGCACACCCAGCGTCCGGCGCAGCACGGGTTCGAGACACGGGTGCAGGCAATCCGGCGCTTCTTTGCCCTGGCGGCGCGCGAGATACGGGTGCATCATTTTGCCGACGATCGGGCCGGGGCGAATGATGGCGACCTGCACCACGAGGTCATAAAAGGTAGTGGGCTTCATGCGTGGCAGCGTGGCCTGCTGGGCGCGGCTTTCCACCTGAAACATCCCGATGGTATCGGCATTCCGCAGGGCTTTGTAGGTTTCCGGATCGTCCGGCGGCAACTGGCCGAGATCGAGTTCGCGCTTGTAGTGCTGGCGGATCAGGACCAGCGATTCTTCGAGCACGGCCATCATGCCGAGCCCGAGCAGATCGACTTTGATCAGGCCGAGATCGGCGCAGTCTTCCTTATCCCACTGGACGACGACGCGGTCCGGCATGCTGGCGGGTTCGAGCGGAACGACGGAATCGAGCTGGCCCTGGCAGATCACCATGCCGCCCGAATGCTGTCCGAGATGGCGCGGCATGTCCTGAATGCCCTCGACCAGCTCGAGGAATTTGCGCACGCGCGGATGGTTCAGATCGAGCCCGGCTTCGGCGAATTGCTTTTTCGCGGTGTCGTCCGGGTCCTGCCAGCCCCACATGGGGATGAGGCCGGAGAGCCGATCGAGCGTTTCGGTTTCAAAACCCATCACTTTGCCGACTTCGCGCGCGGCGGACCGTCCGCGATATGTGATCACGTTGGCGGTCATGGCCGCGCCCAGTTTGCCGTAGCGCTTGTAGACGTACTGGATCACGCGTTCGCGTTTTTCGCCGCTCGGGAGATCGAGATCGATATCGGGCCATTCGCCGCGTTCTTCCGAGAGGAAGCGCTCGAAGAGCAGTTCCATGCCGATGGGATCGACGGCCGTGATGCCGAGCGAATAGCAGACGGCGCTGTTGGCGGCGGAACCGCGCCCCTGCACGAGAATGCCTTCGTCGCGGCAGAAGTTGACGATGTCCCAGACGATGAGGAAGTAACCGGCGAGGTTCAGTTTGTCAATGATGTCGAGCTCGCGTTCGATCTGCGGGCGCGCGCGTTTGTAGCCGGATTGATAGCGCATGCGCGCCGATTCGCGCGTGCGGTCGCGCAGATATTCCATTTCCGTCTGGCCGTAAGGGACGGGATAGTGCGGGAATTCATAGCCGAGATCGGAAAGCTCGAAACCGAGCTGGGCGGAGACCTCGAGCGTGTTGGCGATGGCTTCGGGGTAATCGGCGAAGAGGCGTGACATTTCCGCGCCGGATTTGAGATGGCGTTCGGCGTTCTTCGTGAGCAGGCGCCCGGCTTCAGCGAGCTTCACTTTGTGATGCAGGCAGGTGAAGACGTCGAGAACCTGGCGCCGCGCGGGCTGGGTGTGGCAGACGCCGTTGGTGGCGACGAGCGGGATCCGCAGGCTGCGCGCGAGCGAGATGACGGCCTGGTTGCGCGCTTCCTCATCGCGATCGTGATGGCGCTGGAGTTCGGCGTAAACGTTGCCGCGGCCGAAAGTGCGGAGGAGGAAGTCGAGACATTCGCGTCCTTTGCCGCGGCGGATGGCGCGCGCGAGAGGACCATCGCCATCGCCGGTGAGGCAGACGAGACCATCGGCGAATTCGGCGATTTCTTCCGGCCGGGCAGCAGCTTCCCTGCCCGGCTTCGGATGCTTTTCGGTGCGCAGTTTGGTGCGCGTGAGAAGACGGCAGAGATTCTGGTAGCCTTTGCGGTTTTTCGCGATGAGCGGGTAGCGGCTGCCGTCGGTGCAGAGAAGCTCCGTGCCGGTGTGGCCGCGCAGGCCCTGTTTCTTCATGGAAGAAAAGAAGCGCGGCGAACCGTAGAAGCCATCGCGATCGAGAAGAGCCATGGCCGGGAGTTCGAGTTTCGCCGCAACATCGGCGTATTCTTCGGGCAGCGATGCGCCCTGCAGAAAGCTGAAGGCCGAGCGCGCGTGCAGTTCGATGTATGGCGCGCTCAATCGTAGCTCCCTTCGAGAAACCAGCGGCCGGTGCGCAGATCTTCGTGGATGCGGTAGAGAGCGCCGTCAGCAAGCGCGATGTCCCATTCGGCGTGATCCCACGGCTCTGTTTGCCACCAGTCGCCGGAAGAACGCCAGGGACCGGCGTGGGCGAGCACTTTGCCTTGCAGGGAACCTGTCGCGATATGAACGGGGATTTCGTTTTGCAAACGAACCTGCGCGTGCCTGGGCGGACGATAACGGCGCAGAACGAGCGCTTCGTTGGCGGGCGCGTCTTCCGCGTGGCGCGCATTGGTGGCGGCGAAGCGGTTCATGCGGAAACTATCGGGCCGGTGCGTATCGAGCAGTTCCGGGGTCCCGACGTTTTCCCTGCCCAGCAGATTGCTGAGTCGCGACAGAGTGACTTCGAGCTTTGCCGGTTCCGGCGCCAGCGCGAGGAACAGACCATGCTGCTGGGTGCGCGGCTTCACCGGGTTCAGCTCGATGCGGATTTTCAGAATCGGCGCGCCGGGCGGCCTGGCGCTCAGTTCGAGCTGCAGGAGCTTGAGCAGCGTTTTCACGTCGCGCATGGGAACGGGCAGACGCAGGGCGCAGCGATGCGGCGCGGCGTTTTCAAGAATGAGCGTGAGGCGGATTTCGTCGGCCGAAAGCGCGTGAAAAGCGAGGCGGGCGCAGAGGTCGCCGAGAATACGTGAGAGCAGGAAAGACAACGGTTCGAGAAGATCGACCGGATGCTCCAGTTCCATTTCTTCCTCAAAGCGCAGCGCGTCTTCGAGCGGGCGGATCTGGCGTCCGGCGTTGCCCTGCGCCAGTTGCTGCAGGTGCGCGCCTTCATTGCCCAGGCGCGCCGCGACGCCGAGCGGCGGGAGCGCGGCCAGTTCGCCGAGCGTGCGGATCCCCCAGGCATCGAGCAGTTCCGCGGTTTCGGGAGACCCCGAGAGCAGGTTCAGCGGCAGCGGAGCGAGCACCGCCGCTTCCCCGCCCGGCGGGATGACGGTGATGCCGCGAATGCCTCGCGCCGCAATCACGGCGGCATCGGGATCGATGGAAAGGGCGATGCTGACCGGAATGCCGGCGCGGTTGGCAATCGCCTGCGCGATGGCTTGCGGTTCGCCGATCAGCGAACCGAGCCCGCGCACATCGAAGAGAACGGTATCGGGCGATGTTTCCTCAATGCGCGGCGAAAAATGACGCGCGCATTCGACCAGCAGCAGCGGGTTGCCTTCGGCATGGATACAGGCGTACATGGCTACTCATGCAGGACAGGCTGCAGGGTGAAGCCTGTTTTCGAGCGGTTGCGCGGACCGAGCATCGCATCCACCTCGAGGCCGCGCAGCAGCCTGCCCTGCATCCGGCAGCCTGATGCGTGACTCGCGATCTGCAGCGTGGAACAGGAATGCGCATTCAGCTCCTCTTCGACGACCACCAATGCGGTGGAAGTCTTCTCGACCGCGTTGCGCAGACGGAACCAGGAAGCGAGCGAGATGCGGCGCGCCTCGCGCGCGGCGACACCGGCGAGATCCAGAACGACGATGCCGAAGCCGCCCGCCTGCACGACGAGGTCAGTGGCTTTGAGAGCGTTTTCCGCGCTGCCTCCGCAGCGGACCCACAGGAGATTGGGCAGAAGAACGCCGGCTTCAGAGGCGGAGTGGGGATCGAAGGCGTCGCCAGCGTCAATGAGCGCGCAGAATTCGGGGCGTCGCGTGGCTCTGGCGAGCGTGGCGGTCAGGATGCCGGTGCGGCCGGAAGAAGCGGGGCCGAAGATTTCGGTCAGAGTGCCGCGGGGGATGCCGATGCCGGGGAGGCCGGTGGGCAGGAGATCCGGCGCGGCCTGGTCCCGTAACCCGAATACGACATCGAACCGGTTTTGGAATCGCTCCGCGATGGAGGTCTGGAGTTGCGCCTGAGAGATTGCGGCCGCCATATTCGCCTTTTGTTCGCCTTCTGCAACCCTATTTTAGCAGATCCGGAGGGATGGCGCGCACCCTTCCAATTCGTGATTTCCGAGTAGTTTGCGGAGGGATGGGGTTCAGATCAGAAAGAGGTATATACTCGACTCTTAGCCAGCGAACAAATCAGGGGGGCACGTGCGCTTATTTCGATATATTTCAGTTGCATTCATTTTCTGTTCGATTCCGGCTTTTGGCCAGTCGAGCAATATCAGCGCCTTCGCCGGAAAGCAAAGTCTGGGCCCGGGCTATTCGGGGGATGGAGGCGCGGCTACCTCAGCGCAGCTCAACGGACCCGACGGTCTGGTCATCGATTCGCTGGGCAACATCTACATTTCTGATTTCAACAACGCTGTTGTCCGCATGGTTTCGCCCTCCGGCACCATCACAACTTATGCCGGAACCGGGACAGCAGGATATTTCGGCGACGGAGGTCTGGCAACCGGTGCAAAACTCGCGGGGCCGCTCGGCCTGGCAGTGGACTCCAGCCGTAACCTCTACATCGCCGACGGACCCAACCAGGCCATCCGCATGGTGACCCCCGGTGGAATCATCTCCACTGTGGCCGGCGGAAGAGGGGGATTCAGCGGGGATGGCGGATCCGCCACTCTCGCCGCACTGAACTACCCGGAAGCGGTAGCAGTGGACTCCTCAGGCAACTTATATATCGCAGACGCAGCCAATCACCGGGTCCGTGAAGTTTCCGGTGGCGTGATCACAACGATCGCAGGCAATGGCCTGGCCGGATTCAGCGGCGATGGCGGCTCGGCAACAGCCGCCCAGCTCTACCTCCCGAAAGGCCTGGCTTTCGACTCGCAGGGCAACCTTTACATTTCAGACAGCAATAACAATCGAATCCGCAAAGTCTCCGGGGGAATTATTACCACCCTGGCCGGGAACGGAACACAGGGTTATTCCGGCGATAAAGGCGCCGCCACCGGCGCCGAACTGAATACGCCGGCCCGGATAACGGTAGACCCGAGCGGCAATATCTATATTGCCGACACCGGCAACAACGTCGTTCGCAGAGTTGCGGGAGGCATCATTACCACCATCGCCGGAACAGGAACAGCGGGTTACGGCGGAGATGGCGGACCAGCGAATCTCGCTCTTCTCAATGCGCCGTCGGCCGTTGCAGTCGACTCGACGGGAACGAACACCTACATCGCAGACACAAACAACAACGAGGTGCGGGTGACGGCCAATTCATTTTCCAGCACTGTCATACCTCACTTTGCCGCCGGTTCCACCTATGTCACCGGCTTCTATGTTGTCAATAAAGGGAGCCTGACCGCGTCAGTCAGCTTTTCGTTCTTCGACAACAATGGAGCGCCTGTGTCTGTACCGATCGCCGGCCAGTCGGGAGGCACAGGCTCAGTCCTTACAATTACGGTTCCCGCCCTCGGAACCGGCTATTACGAAGTCGGCGCTTTCACGAGCTCCGGAGTCTCCGGATCCGTGGCGATTACGGCCAACAGTTCCGTGGTTGTGCAGGCGCTCATCCGTCACATCAGCCCGAGCGGGACGATCTATGAAACGTCCGTGCCGTCCACAACAGGAAATTTTGAAATTCTGACGGCTTTTGACGACACGACGTTCGCGCTGACCAATCAGCAGATCTACACCGGATTCGCGGTAGCCAACCTGGACCTCGTGAACACGGCGACCGTCACCTGCACAGCCAGGGACAACAACGGGAATGTCATTGCCAATGCCATTCCCAGCCTGACGCTGGCGCCGCAGGGGCATGCGGCGGGATATCAGTTCACGGCTCTGTACGGCTTGCAGGGGACGCTCGACTGCTCGTCCAACACCAGAATCGGCGTGATCGCGCTGCGCTTCATCGGCAACGACGCGCTTTCCACGCTGCCGATTATTCCGATCCGGTAGCCCGGGAAGCCGGGCGGGAAATCAGGCCTTCGCTTGCCAGGGTTTGGCGCCCTTGATGGCCTGATTCACCGCCTGGATGTTTTTCACGCCTTCGGTCGAGAGCCAGTCTTCGAGCGCTGCGAGTCCCTTCGTGGCATAGATCGGCATGCCGTCTTTCCAGGTGGCGCGGCCGCAGAGAACGCCGGAATAATCCGCTCCGCTCTCATCCGCCATGGACAGCGATTCGATGAACTGCGGATTGCTGACGCCCGCGCTCAGATAGATGAACGGCTTCTTCGCCAGCGACGCGGCTTCGCGGAAGTGATCGAGAGCTTCCTGGCGCGAGTACGCCGCCTGTCCCTTGAACACGCTGCTGCCTTCCACGTAGTTGGCGTTGATCGGAACTTCCACCTTCAGCACATCCACACGGTACTGCGGTTTGGAGAACTCCGCCATCGCGGCCTTCACGAGCGCCGGCTTCTGTCTGGCAAATTCAAAGCCCTTTTCGTCGCCGCCTTTCGGATCGTAGCTGACGAATTCGAGGAAGAACGGAATCTGATAAGTCTCGCACTCGGCGCCGATGCGCTCGACGAATGCGTACTTGATGTCGTTGACCTTCGGGTCGTCGAACGCCGAGTAGTAAATGAGAATCTTCACGGCATCGGCGCCCATATCTTCCTTGAGGCGCTTCACCGAAACATGCGGCAGAAGATCCGGCAGACGCCCGGGCTGTGTGTTGTCATAACCGCTCGCCTCATAGGCCAGCAGCAAACCCGCATTCTTCGCCCGCGCTTTCGCGGCCGGAAGACCCCATTCCGGATCGAGCAGGATGGCGCTCGCATAGGGAGTCAGGATGCGCGAAACCGCGATCTTGAACTCCTCCATCATGTGGTCGGTGATTTCCTTCTGCGGTACCCCTTTGGCTGCCGCGAGTGACTTCGCCAGACTGCCTCGCTGATCCATCGCCGCCGCGGCAATCACGCCGCGCTCGTTGGATAAAGCATTCATATGCTGGATTTTGCCGGGTGAGAGACTCATCGAGCTAATTATAATCGCCGGTGCAGACGGGCCGCGAAGGCAGCATCCTTCAGAATCCGCGCGCGCAGCGCGGCCGCGTCTTCGAACTTCCGTTCCTCGCGGATGAACTTCAGAAACTGCACCTCAATGCGAGCCGGAGTCTCCCCTTCGACGGGCTCCAGCAGAAACGTTTCGACCGTCAGGCCGTCGCCGTCGAACGTGGGCCGGTAACCCACGTTGGTGACCGAGGGCCAGGTGCGGGAAGAGCCGAGATCCCTCGTGCGCGTGACGTAGACGCCGGTCTTCGGCAGCACTTCATTCTCAGGCGCAAGGTTGAGCGTGGGCACGGTTTGCTTCGATCCGATCCCCTGCCCTTTCACCACCTGCCCTTCGAGCGCGAACGGCGCTCCGAGCATGCGGCAGGCGCGCGATACCGCGCCTTCCGAAAGCAGCCTGCGGATGGCCGAACTGCTGATGCGCTCGCCGCGCCGCTCCACCGCCGTCACCGGCCGCACTTCAAACCATTCGCGCAGCGTATCGATATTGCCCGCCTGTTTGTAGCCGAAGCGGAAGTCCTCGCCAACCAGAACACATTGCGCGTGCAGAGAGTCCTGCAGGATGCGCGCCGCGAATTCGGCGGGAGAGAGGCGCGCGAATTCGAGCGAAAAAGGCAGAATCAGCACCGCTTCGATGCCCTCCGCCTCCATCGCGCGCAGCCTCTGGCCGATGGTCATGATCAGCTTCGGGGCGCGTTCAGGCGCGAGCACACGCGCCGGGTGGGGATCGAAAGTCAGGACCGTGGGCGTGAGGCCGCGTTCGCGCCCGAGCGCAACCACGCGGCGCATGATCTCGCGATGGCCGCCATGCACGCCGTCGAAGTTGCCGATGGTAACGGCCGAAGGCCCGAAAGAAGGCGGTACTTCCTCATGAGAACGAAAGACCAGCATCGCTTACGTGTTCACTTCGATCTCGAGGCCGTCGTACGCCATGAAAATGCCGGGAGGAAGAGAAGCCTCGGTGGCTTCGTGCGGCAGATCGTGGCAGATGTGCGTGAAGTAGGTCCGGCGCGG
>DASPQQ010000256.1:0-11739 GCA_035624885.1 Bryobacteraceae bacterium
GAAATCGACGCGCTTTATCAGCTCAGCGCTTCCGGCCGCGGCGGGGAATAGCGCTCCGTTCGCGCGATAGTGGATTCAACTGCCAGTTGGCTCCATACTCTGGAAATGGAGCTTTTCGACGAGACGCATCGCCGGGCCATCGCGTACTGGAAGAACATCGCGAACCGTTCGGCCTTCCCATCCGCTGAAGCCATTCGCGGCCTCGCGCGCTTCCGCGAACCTTTTCCTGAAACCGGCGCTCCGGATCTCGAAACCATCGCGCGGCTCGATGACGCCGGCGCACCGGCTACGGTCGCTATCACCGGTGGACGCTACTTCGGATTCGTCATGGGCGGCGTCCTGCCGGCCGCTCTCTCCGCCAGCTGGCTTGCCTCCACGTGGGACCAGAATGCAGCCCTGCATGTCATGTCGCCCCTCGGCGCCGCTCTCGAAGAGGTCACGATCGACTGGATACTGGACGCCCTGCGTCTGCCTTCAGGCTGCGGCGCGGCTTACGTGACCGGCGCCACCATGGCAAATTTCACGGCACTCGCCGCGGCCCGCCACGCCCTGCTCGCGCGCGAAGGCTGGAATGTCGAAGAGCAGGGCCTCTTCGGCGCTCCGCCCATCACAGTCATTGTGGGCGCGGAAGCCCATGCTTCTGTGCTCAAAGCTCTCGCGATGCTGGGCCTCGGGCGGAATCGCGTGACCACCATCGAAACCGATCGGCAGGGCCGCATGATCCCCGAAAGCCTGGCTGAGATCCCGCCGCGCTCCATCGTCTGCCTCCAGGCGGGGAACGTCAATACCGGAGCCTTCGACCCCGCGCGGGACGTCATCGAAAAAGCGCACGCCGCGGGGGCCTGGGTGCACGTCGACGGCGCATTCGGCCTCTGGGCGCGCGTCTCGAAGGCTTTCGACCACCTCACCGGCGGCTACGACCTGGCCGACTCGTGGGCGCTCGACAACCACAAGTGGCTCAACGTCAATTACGACAGCGCCATTGCCATCACGCGCCGCACGGAAGACCTCGGCGCCGCGTTCGCCATTGGCGGAGCTTATCTGCTGCCCGGCAAGGGCAGGGAACCGATGTACTACTCGCCCGAGCTCTCCCGCCGCGCCCGCGCCATCGAGGTCTGGGCGGCGATGAAATCACTCGGCCGCGCAGGCCTGATCGATCTCATCGAACGCACCTGCGCTCACGCCCGCCGCTTCGCCGAAGGGCTCTGCGCAGCGGGTCACGCGGTGCTGAACGATGTCGTGATCAATCAGGTGCTGGTCCGCTTCGGCGCGAGCGACGAAGAGACCCGCCGCGTGATCAAAGCCATTCAGGACGATGGCACCTGCTGGTGCGGCGAAACCACCTGGCATGGCCAGGTGGCGATGCGCATCAGCGTCTCCTCGTGGCGCACCACCGCGCAGGACGTGGAAGACAGCCTCGCCGCAATGATCCGCTGCGCGAAAGCCTGAGTATCAGGCCGTCCGGCTCGCGCCCCCAGCGCCGCCGGAAATCGCGCCTTGCGCAGCAGCCAATCTCGCGATGGGTACACGGTATGGTGAGCACGAAACGTAATTCATCCCGATCGTGTGGCAGAACTGCACCGAACTCGGCTCGCCGCCGTGCTCGCCGCAGATGCCGACTTCGAGTTCTTTCCGCGCACCGCGCCCGGCATCGACCGCGAACTTCACCAGCTTGCCCACGCCTTCCTGATCGAGCACCGCGAAGGGATCCGCCTTGAAGATCTTTTCCTTCTCGTAGTCCTTCTGGAACTTCGTGTAGTCGTCGCGCGAGAGCCCCATGGTGGTCTGGGTGAGATCGTTGGTGCCGAACGAGAAAAACTCGGCCACCTTCGCCACGCGGTCCGCCGTCAGCGCCGCGCGCGGAATCTCGATCATCGTCCCCACCATGTAGTGGACTTTCGCGCCGGCTTTTTCGAAAACCTCGGCCGCCACGCGGTCCACAATCTTCTTCTGGTTCTCCAGTTCCTCCACGCTGCCGATGAGCGGAATCATGATCTCCGGAATCACTTTGATCCCCTTCTTCGCCACCTGCACGGCGGCTTCGAAGATGGCGCGCGACTGCATCTCCGTGATCTCCGGATAGGTGACTCCGAGACGGCAGCCGCGATGGCCCAGCATCGGGTTGAACTCGTGCAGCTCTTCCACGCGTTCGAGCAGTTCGGGCAGCTGCTTCTTCAGATCCTTCACCGCGATCCTGTACCGCTCCGCGATTTCCTTCTTCTTTTTCAGGTCCGCATGCGGCAGTACCGCGATATCCACCATCAGGTTCTCGCGCTTGGGCAGGAACTCGTGCAGCGGCGGATCGAGCGTGCGGATCACCACCGGGTAACCGTCCATCGCCTTGAACAGGCCCGCGAAGTCCGAGCGCTGCATGGGCAGCAGCTTCGCGAGCGCCTTGCGCCGCGTCTTCTCATCGCGCGCCAGAATCATGGCCTGCACGTGCGGCAGCCGGTCTTCGGCAAAGAACATATGCTCGGTGCGGCAAAGCCCGATGCCTTCCGCTCCGAACTCCCGCGCCACTTTCGCGTCGCGCGGAATATCGGCATTGGCCCGCACTCCGAACTTGCCGCGGAATTCGTCGGTCCACTTCATGAACGTGCCGATGTAGTCATGGCTCAGATCCGGCTCCATCGACTTCGCCTGTCCCAGATACACATCACCCGTCGTGCCATCGAGCGAAATGAAGTCGCCTTCCTTCACCATGATCGTCTTCCCGCCCACGTCCACGGTCAGGATCTTCTTCGCTTCATTGATGCGGATCGCGCCAGCTCCCACCACGCACGGCCGCCCCATGCCGCGCGCCACCACTGCCGCATGGCTCGACTTGCCGCCGATCGCGGTCAGAATGCCGCGCGCGACGTCCATGCCGTGGATATCGTCCGGCGTCGTTTCCTTGCGCACGAGCAGCACCGGACCTTCCGGCTCCATCTCGACCGCATCTTCCGCCGTAAACGCCACGCGGCCCACCGCGGCGCCGGGCGAAGCCGAAATGCCCGTCGTGAGTTTCGTCAGATTCCTGAGCGTCCTGGTATCGAACACCGGATGCAGAAGCTGATCGAGCTGCGACGGCGCCACGCGCATCACCGCTTCCTTTTTGTCGATCATCCCCTCTTGCACCATTGCGACCGCAATGCGCACCGCCGCCGGACCCGTCCGCTTGCCGTTGCGGGTCTGCAGCATGTAGAGCTTGCCTTCCTGAATGGTGAACTCGAAATCCTGCATGTCCTTGTAATGCTTTTCGAGATTCGTCGTGATTTCCTTCAGCTGCTGGAACGCCTCGGGCAGAATCTGCTCGAGATCGGCAATCGGATGCGGCGTGCGAATGCCGGCCACCACGTCCTCACCCTGCGCGTTCATCAGGAATTCGCCATAGAAAACCTTCTCGCCCGAACCGGGATCGCGCGTGAAGCCCACGCCCGTGCCCGAGGTTTCGCCCATATTGCCGAACACCATGGCCTGCACGTTCGCGGCCGTGCCGATGTCATCGGGAATCTTCTCCATCTTGCGGTAGTAAGCCGCTTTCGGGTTCCACCAGCTGCGGAACACGGCATCGCGCGCGAGGGTAAGCTGCACGCGCGGATCTTCGGGAAACGGCTTGCCCTTTTCCTTCTGCACCAGCTTCTTGTAATCCGCGATGATCGCCTTCAGATCGTCCGCGTTGAGATCGGTATCCTGCTTCGCCTTCACCTTCGCCTTGCGCGCGTCGAAGATGTGGTCGAACTTCGTCATGTCGATATCGAGCGCCACTTCGCCGAACATCTGGATGAAGCGCCGGTAGCAGTCGCAAGCGAAACGTTCGTTGCCGCTCTTCTTCGCAAGGCCGGCTGTCGTGACGTCGTTCAGACCCAGATTCAGAATCGTGTTCATCATGCCGGGCATGGAAAACTTCGCGCCCGAGCGCACGCTGACGAGCAGCGGATTCTCCGGATCGCCCAGCTTCTGGGCCATCCGCTTTTCGAGGTTCGCCGTCGCCTCGTCGATCTCCTTCTGGATCTCCGCGGGAATCGTGTTGCTGTTGTTGAAATAGATCGTGCAGACGCTGGTCGCAATGGTGAATCCCGGAGGAACCGGCAGACCCGCGCGCGACATTTCCGCAAGCCCCGAGCCCTTGCCGCCGAGCACATCCTTCATTGTTCCGTCGCCGTCGGCCTTGCCACCGCCGAACGAATAAACATACTTCATGTGAGTTTTCTCCCTCGAATCACGCGATCGCGGTCTGAGTTGCAGTTTCCAGAGGGCCTGTAAATATCTAAAAAGACGCCACTTTCCGACTCAGGCCGGCCTGGAAAATCAGTTTTTATCTTAGGACAAACGACGGAAGATCACAAAACGGACTGGTCCCTGTGTGAACTGGTCCGAAAGGGACGACTTAACTCGCCGTCACGATTTCCGAGAAGTCCGCGATGGTCGAGAACTCGGCCATCATGATGTGCAGCAGCGAGAGCCGGTTGCGCCGCACCTCCGGATCCGGCGCGTTGACCAGAACCTTGTCGAAGAACTGGTCCACTTTGGGCCGCAGCGCCGCGATGTGCTCCATCCGGGTCCAATGATCCGGAGCGAGCCGGCAGGCGAGGCGCGTGGCTTCGAACGCCTGATAGAGTTCGGTCTCGGGCCCGCGCTCGAGCAGTTTCTCGTTGAGCGGCTCGGCGAGGCCCGCGAACTCGGCCTGGCGCAGGATATTGCGGATGCGCTTGAAGCTCGCGGCCAGCGGCTCGAAGTTCGGTGTCGGCCGCACCTGCCGGATGGCCTCGAGGCGTTCCTCCACATCGAGCAGATCGTCCCACGGCGCCGCCAGCACGGCGTTGATCTCGTCGTACTCGAAGCCGCGGATTTCGCGGAAATAGTGGCGGATGCGCTCGGCGAGGAAATCAATCAGGGTCTTGTCGCCTTCGCACAAGGTCTGGATGGGCAGCCGCAGCTTGCCTTCGATCAGAATCTTGACGATTCCCTGAGCCGCGCGCCGCAGCGCGAAGGGATCTTTCGAGCCGGAAGGAATCAGCCCGACTTTGAAACACCCGCGCAGCGTATCGAGCTTGTCCGCCAGAGCCAGCAACTGGCCTTCGATCGAGCGCGGAATCGAATCTTCCATGCTCACTGGCTTGTAGTGGTCGTAGATCGCGACGGCAACTTCTTCCGGTTCGCCCTGCGCCCGCGCGTACAACCCGCCGACCACGCCCTGCAGTTCCGTGAACTCTTTCACCAGTTCAGTCGTCAGGTCCGTCTTCGAAAGCCGCGAGGCGCGCACCGCGTAGAACTCGGGACTATCCGGCCCGAACGCGTAACGCACCTTGGCTTCGCGCAGATCCTCTTCCGTCAGAGCCTTGCCCGGCTTCTCGCGATGCACGATCAGCGTCAGCACCAGTTGATCCATGCGCTCGGTCTTTTCGAGATAACTGCCGAGCTTCGCCTGGAAAGTCACGTTGGCGAGGTCCGCGATGCGCTCGGAAAGTTTCTTCTTCTGATCGGAATCCCAGAAGAAGCGCGCGTCGTTGAAACGCGCCTTGAGCACGCGTTCATTGCCGTGCCGGATCAGACCTTCGGGATCGCCGTCCGTATTCGTGACCGCCACGAACTGCGGCGCCAGATTCCCGTCCGGCGTTTCCACCGAAAAATACTTCTGGTGCGAGCGCATGACCGTGATGAGCACTTCCTTCGGCAGATCGAGGAATTCGGGATCGAACGAACCGGTGATCGGCGTAGGCCATTCCGTGAGATTCACCAGCGTGTCCAGCAGCCTGTTGTCGCACTTGTACTTCGTCGCGACGGCGCGGATGCGCGCCCGCCGCTCTTCCGCCGAGAGGATCACGTAGTTGTCGCGCAGCTTCTCTTCAAACGTTTCGTACGTGACCGGGAAACGCGCCGCGCCCAGCTTCCGGTGCCCGCTCGATTCGTTGCCCGAAGCCACACCGGCGATTTCAAAGGGAATGATCTCGTTATCGAGCAGCGCCACAATCCAGCGGATGGGCCGGATGAAACGCACTCCGCCTTTTCCGGTCCAGTACATGGTCTTCGGAAAAGGGGTTTTCAGGATGAGCTGCGGCAGCGCTTCGGCAAGGATCTCCGTCGCCGGCCGGCCCGGCACCTTGCGCAGGTAGCTGAACTTTTCCGCCTTGCCGTCATTCAGAACTTCCAGTTGATCCGGTGCGACGCCCTGCTTCTTCGCGAAGCCGGCAACAGCCGCGGGAGGAGCGCTCTTCGCGGGGCCCCACACCCGTTCTTCCGTATCCGGCTTACGCGCGGCAATGCCTTCGGCCCGCACCACCAGCCGCCGCGGCGTGGCGTCCGTCCGCACCGCGGGATTCTCCGCGAGCGAATCCTCCTTCAGCAGATTGCCGACCGCGCTCCCGAGATATTCGAGCGCGCCGGCAATCATCCAGTCTGGAATCTCTTCCGCGCCGATTTCGACGAGCAGATTCATGCCGCCACCTCACCCTGCTGCTGCAGAAGCCACGCTTCCGCCGCTCCCACTGCCTGCTTTCTCACGCGCGCGATCACGCCCACCCGTTCCGTCACGCTGATCGCGCCGCGCGCATCGAGCGTATTGAACAGATTGCTGCACTTGAGCACATGGTCGTAAGCGGCCAGCAGCGGGAAGCGGGCTTTTTCCTTCGAAGCCGCAAACAGTTCGAGCAGCCGCTTCGCTTCGCCCTCATGAATCTCGAACAGTTTCCACAGCGTCGGCACATCCGCCATTTCGAAGTTGTAGACCGAATACTGCAATTCATCGGCATAGCGGACATCGCGGTACTTCACGCCCGGCGTCCATTCGATGTCGTAGACGCTGTCGACGCCCTGCAGAAACGCCGTGAGCCTTTCGAGACCGTAAGTGATCTCCGCCGGCACCAGTTCCAGATCGATGCCGCCGCACTGCTGGAAATACGTGAACTGCGTGATCTCGAGCCCGTCCAGCATCACCTGCCAGCCCACACCCCAGGCGCCCAGCGTCGGCGATTCCCAGTTGTCTTCCTCGAGCTTCAGATCGTGCTTGCGCAGATCGATGCCGATGGCTTCGAGGCTGCCCATGTACTGTTCGATCACGTCCACCGGGGTCGGCTTCAGGATCACCTGGAGCTGCATGTGCTTGTACAGCCGGTTGGGGTTGTCGCCGTAGCGCCCGTCGGCCGGGCGCCGGCTCGGCTGCACGTAAGCCGTCCGGTACGGCTTCGGACCGAGCACGCGCAGAAACGTCTCGGGGCACATCGTCCCCGCCCCGACTTCCACGTCGAACGGTTCCTGAATGATGCAACCGCGATCGCCCCAGTATTGCTTGAGGCGAAGAACGATTTCCTGAAATGAGGGTACGGATGTGGCAGGCGGCATGGTCAGGCGGCAGCTTCCAGTACGGGCACGGTAATGAGCTTTCTTTCGATCTGGGATTCCATCTGCTGCGCGAGGAAGCGCCGCAGATCGGCGGCGGTCGATTGCGTCCACGCGCGCGGCTCGAGCTGCGCCACGGGCGTCCGCAGCATTTCGCCGGCGAGCTGGCGGGATTCGGGCGAAAGCTCCCAGCCGTTGCGCAGATCGGAATTTCGCCGGCAGTTCTGGCAATGGAGTCCCGCGCGATGGCGTCCGAACCACGCCTTCTCCGTTTCCTCGAGAAACGCGCCGCAGCCGAGGCAGGCGTGCAGCTCCGGCAGCAATCCGGCCAGACGCACGGCCCACAGGCTGAAATACGTGACTCCGCGCCATACCGCGCCCGGTTCGCCCGAGCGCAGGCAATCGAGCGTGGCGATCAGCAGGCGGAAAAACTTCTCTCCGGGCTCCGCGGCCGGCAGCAGTTGCTCCGCCACTTCGGCGAAAAAGTCGAGCGCGCAGGCCGATGTGAAGTCCCGCGAAAGCGCAAACTGGCTCTGCAGCAGCTCGCAGGCGTCGATTCTCACCAGTTCCCGGTTCTCTTTCTGGAAATAGGACATCTTCACTTGTGAAAGGCGCTCCAGCCCGGAGCCAAACGCGCTCTTCGGACGCCGCGCCGCGCGCGCCACGCCCCGCAGCTTGCCCAGGTCACGCGTGAGAAAACTGACGATGAGATCCCCTTCGCGAAAGGGCCATGTTTGCAGGACAAAAGCTTCGCTCACACGAGCGGGCATAAGGAACAGCGCAAAAACTCAGGTTATCACGCCCCGCCGGTTACCGGCCCCGCTGTAGTTTCTTTAAGACTCAATGAAATCCGGCTCTTTTCTGTTGTCGCGCCGATAAGGGGAATAGGAGAATAGGGGCTACTCATGCAGAGCTACGATCTGATCGTCATCGGTTCGGGCCCGGCGGGCCAGCGCGCTGCTATCCAGGCGGCGAAGACCGGCCGGAAGGTCGCGGTGGTCGAAAAGCGCGACGTCGTCGGTGGCGTCTGCGTCAATACCGGCACGATCCCCAGCAAAACCATGCGGGAAGCCGTCCTGCACCTCTCCGGCTACCAGTATCAGAACCTCTACGGGATGAATTACCGGGTGAAGGAACATATCACGATGGAAGACCTGCTCTTCCGCGTGCAGCACGTGATCCGCACCGAAGTCGACGTCACGCGCTCCCAGCTCACCCGCAACAACATTGAAGTCATCAACGGCGAGGCGGGCTTCGTCGATCCCACCCACGTGGAAGTGAATGGCTCGCGCGGCAAATATACGCTCGAAGCTCCTTACGTCATCATCGCCACCGGCACCAAGCCCGCCGTTTCGCCCTGCGTGCCGATCAACGGCACCACCATCATCAACAGCGATCAGATTCTTTCCATGCCGGAGCTGCCGAAGACGCTGGTGGTGGTCGGCGGCGGCGTGATCGGCGTCGAGTATACGTGCATGTTCGCCACGCTCGGCGTGCGCGTGATTCTGGTGGAAAAACGGCCCCGCCTGCTCGAATTCGCCGATTCGGAAATGGTGGAAGCGCTCTCCTACCATCTGCGCGATATCCGGGTCACCCTGCGGCTCGGCGAAGAGGTCGAGAGCGTCGAAAACGGATCCGGGAGCGTCGTCGCCAATCTGCAGAGCAGGAAGAAGATATCGGGCGACGCGCTGCTTTACGCCGTCGGCCGCCAGGGCAACGTCGATGAACTGAACCTCGCCGCCGCCGGCATCGAGGCCGACTCGCGCGGCCGCATCAAAGTCGACGCCGATTTCCGCACCAGCCAGCCCAACATCTATGCCGTCGGCGACGTCATCGGTTTCCCCAGCCTCGCTTCGGTCTCGATGGAGCAGGGCCGCGTGGCCGCCGGAAAAGCCTTCGGCCTCCCGCTCACCTCGCGGCCGGACCACTATCCCTACGGCATCTACACCATCCCCGAGATTTCCTTCATCGGCAAAACCGAGGAACAGCTCACCGACGAAGATGTTCCTTACGAAGTGGGCGTCGCCTACTATCGCGAGATCGCCCGCGGCCAGATCCGCGGCGATACCACCGGCCGCCTCAAGCTGATCTTCCATCGCGAAACCCGCGTCATTCTCGGTGTCCACATCATCGGGGAAGGCGCGAGTGAACTTCTCCACATCGGACAGGCCGCCATGATCCTCGGCGGCACGCTCGATTACTTCATCCAGACGGTCTTCAACTACCCGACGCTCGCCGAGTGCTACAAGGCGGCCGCGTTCAACGGCATGAACAAACTCTCTCGTTTCTGAGAGAATTCTCCTGCGGTACCGGTACCAGATCCTCAGGGAAATACTACTCTCCTGTTCCCTGGGGACAGGAGACGCATGTATAAAGTAATGAAGGATGTGGGAGCAAATTCTGGAACCCGCTGCCAGGCCCGAAAACGACGCTGACGCTCTGGTTCAGGAACTCGAGGCCGAGCGCGAACGGCTCGGGCGCGAATTGCACGCGGGCGTGGGACAGCCGCTGGCCGGCATCCGCATGAATCTCGAAATTCTCGATGCCTGCGCGGCTTCTCTGCCCGAGGCTGCCGCCGCGGCGCTCGATCGTCTGCACAGGCTCGCCGATGAGGCGCTCGAGCAAACGCGCGCCCTCGCCCACCGGCTGCACCCTCCGGCGTGGCAGCAGCTCCCGCTCGCCGCCGCCCTCCGTCAGCTTTTTGAAAACAGTGGAATCGAAGCCGCTCTCGATTTCGATACCGCACTGCGCGAGCCTGCGCACAGCGTTCGTGTGGCGCTTTACCGCTGCGCCCAGGAATGCCTGTCCAACGTCATCCGGCATTCGGGAGCGACGCGCGTCGAGGTCTCGCTCCGCATGGCCGGGTCGCGGATGGAACTGGCCGTCGCGGACAACGGTCACGGTATGATCGAAGCCGGCAACGGCATCGGAATCGCTTCCATTCGGGAGCGCGCAGGCGAGTTGGGTGGCTCGGCAACTATCACGAGTAACCAGAGAGGCACAACCGTAGTCGTTTCTATACCGGCTGATTCCGAGTGAAGGCTCGGTTAAATACTGATCGATCAATGGATGACCCAAAGCAAATCACCTTTATCGTCGCCGATGACCATGCCATCGTTCGGGAAGGCATCGTCGCCTTCTGCCAGTCCCGCCCGGAACTGAAAATCATCGGCGAGTGCGCCGGCGGGGCCGAGGCCGTTGACCTGATTCTGAATCTGAAGCCCGACTTCGCCGTCATCGACCTGAACATGCAGGATCTGAGCGGGCTCGAAGTCATTCGCCGCGTCCGCGCGGCCAAATCCCCGACGAAGATCCTCGTTCTCTCCGTCAACCGCGACGAAGGTCTGATTCGCGACCTTTACCGCGCCGGCGCCAACGGATATCTGCTCAAGGATGGTCCCGCGCGGCATTTGTTCGATGCCATCCGCTTTGTCCTCGACGGCGGCCAGTATCTGACTCCCCTGATCCAGCGCGGCATGGTGGACGCCGTGGCTTCGGCCCCGCATTCCCAGGCCAATGGCGGCGATACAACCGATCCTCTCTCTCTGCTCAGCAAACGGGAATACGAGGTCTTTTCCTTCCTCGTGGAGGGCAAGCGGCCCAAGGATATCGCGCGGATTCTGCAGATCAGCCCGAAGACCGTCGATACCTATCGCGCCAACGTGATGCGAAAACTCGAGATCGAAGGCGTGGCCGGTCTGGTCCGCTTCGCCATCGAGCGCAATATTCGCCGCAATACCGCTGCCGGAGGGGTATAACCGGCAGCCGCCGGGTCAAACCGGAGCGAGTCCGCCGCGCGTTTATCATGAGTAGGGCTGGAATCGCAATCCGGGAAATGCCCGGGATTATTAACCGGTTCAGGCTAACATTGAATCAGTAAGGGGCTCATCCTCTCCGCAGATGGCCGACAGCGACAAAATCACGATTCTGCTTGCCGATGAAGACGCGCTGCGCCGTGACGGCCTCGCCGCAGTCCTCGAATCCACGTCGCGCTTCCGGATCGTCGCGCAGTGCCCGGATGGCGACAACGCCATGGACCGGATTCGCGCTCTGCGTCCGGATGTCGCCGTCATCGATCTGAATCTGCCGAAGCTCCACGGCATCGAAATCGTGCGCCGCGTCCGCTCGGAAGTGCCGGGCACGCGCATTCTCGTCATGTCGGGCACGAGCGACGACGACATCATCCGTGAAGTCGTCCGCGCCGGCGGCGACGGCTATATTCTCAAGAACGGCCCTTCGCGCCATCTTCTCGACGCCATTTCGTATGTGCGCGACGGCGGCCAGTATTTCTCGCCGCAGCTGCGCCGCGATGGCCTCGACCGTCATCTGCTGCAGGAACCGGTGCGTCCTCCCGTGCAGAGTCCCGTGTCTCCGTCCGGCGAGAGCGCCGCGAAGCCGCGCCGGAGCGCGCGCGCCGAAACC
>DASPQQ010000257.1:0-8073 GCA_035624885.1 Bryobacteraceae bacterium
CGTCGATCATGATGTTTTCCGGCTTCAGATCGCGGTGCACCACGCCGCAGCGGTGGATGTAGCCGAGCGCGCGGCAGATACGGAGGGCGATGGCGGCGGCCCGTTCGGGCGCGAGCATCTTCCTTTCTATAAGGAGGTCGCGCAGGAGCCGGCCTTCGATCCACTCCATGACCATGTAACGGCGGCTGCGGCCGTTTTCAGTGTCATCCGGGAAAACCTTCATGACCGCGGGATGGTTGAGGTCCGAACCGATTTCCTCCTCGCGGCGGAAGCGGTCGAGAAAGACCGGATCCGTTTCCATCTGGGGGTGGGGGATTTTGAGGGCGACCGCGCGGCCGTCGCGGAGGTCGATGGCGCGGTAGATCGAGGCCATGCCGCTGCGGGCGATGAGCTTTTCGATGCGGAACGTGTCGAGCACAACTCCCGCATGCAGCGCGGGAGAGGGGCCGGCCGCAATCGGGAGTGGCTCGACAATTACGGACATGCCTTTTTATGCTCCCGAGCGCAACGTCAGAAGCGCATAAGCCGCACATTAGAAAGTCGTAAACCGCTGTCCGCGGGCTGGAAACGGAAAGGTAACGCCCCCGTCATTGAAACGACACGCGGCGTTGCTACCTTGGTCAAAATCCATGCTTCTGACTCGTCTTTTCGTTGTAACTCTTTTCGCTACAGCTCTTTTCGCGCAGAACGAAACCGCGGTGCTGGCCGGCCGGGTGACGGATCCATCGGGAGCGGGAGTGCCTCATGGGAAGGTCACGCTCTCGTCGCGCGCGACAGGCGCTTCCCGCGAGGTGGAAACGTCCCAATCCGGCGAATACCGGTTCGATCTGATCGAGCCGGGCGATTACGCGATCCGCGTCTCGGCCGGGGGATTCAAGACGTTTGAGGATACGGCGCTGCACCTGCAGGTTGCGCAGGCATCGGAGCTCGACGTTCATATGGAAATCGGCTCGGTTTCCGAACAGGTGGAGGTGACCGCGGAAGTTTCCATGCTCAATGCGGAGAGCGTGGCGCAGGGCCAGGTGATCAGCGAGGAGAAGGTCAAGGCGCTGCCGCTCAACGGGCGCCAGTTTCTGCAGCTCGCGCTGCTCTCGCCGGCGACAAACGGCGGCGGGATCGCGGTGCAGCAGAACTCGCTGCGGCAGGGTGAGGTCGGCGGGCTGAGCGTGGCCGGCACGCGCACCAACGATTCGGCGTATCTGCTCGACGGCGTCATGAACACGGATCTCGACTACAACGCGCTGAGTTATGTGCCGGTGGTGGATGCGATCGCGGAGTTCCAGGTGCAGGTGGCGCAGTACAGCGCGGAATACGGGCGCGCTTCGGGCGGCCAGATCAACGTGCTGACGCGCTCGGGCAGCAACGAATGGCACGGCTCGGGCTGGGACTTTTTCCGGAACAACGTGCTCGACGCGCGTCCGTTCAATCTGACCACGCAGAGTTCGGTGCCCGAGTTCCGGCGCAATCAGTTCGGCGCGCTGATCGGCGGGCCGGTTCTGAAAAACAAGCTGTTCTTCTTCTTCGACTATGAAGGCCTGCGCAACCGGCAGGCCGCGGCGAATCTGACGACCATTGCGGTGCCGGACGCTCTGCAGCGCATCGGAAACTTCTCCGAGGAAATCGCCACCACGGTGATCTACGATCCGGCGAGCACGACTGCGCCAGGTAACCGCACGCCATTTCCGGGGAACATCATTCCACCCAGCCGGATCAACGCGTCGGTCGCGGCGGCCATGCAGGCTCTGCCCCTTCCCAACCTTCCCGGCGGACTTTTTATCAACACGACCGACGTCCTCTATCAGAACTTCGACAATTATTCGGGCCGCTTCGATGCGCCGCTCACAAGCAAGCTGAACTTCTTCACGCGCTACTCGATGGCGCTCGAAGACGCGGCCATTCCGGTGGTTTTGCCCGGGCGCTCGAATCTGGATAACGCCGATCCCATCAACGTGGCGGCGGGCCTGACGGAGGTCGTGTCGTCGAACAAAGTGAACGATGTGCGGCTCGGTTTCAACCGGCTCAATTTCCTTTACGGGCTGCCGGAGCTCGATTTCACGGTGAACGGCCAGCAAACGACGCTGCCGAACTTTATTGTCGGCTCGCTGAACTTCGGCGGCGCCGGACCATACAACGCGACCGGACAGGGCGGAATCGCGCGGGCCCGCGACAACAGTTACCAGCTCTGGGATGTGTTCGCGTGGCAGAAGGGAAGGCATTCGATCCGTTTCGGAGGCGAGTTCGACGAATACCAGTACGTCCGGTATGAATACGCGGACCCGCTGGGCTCGCTGACCTTCACCAATGGATACACGAACGCCACCGGCGCGGCGCCAAAAGCGACGGATCACTCGGGCGACGCGCTCGCCACCGCGCTGCTCGGATTGCCGGAAGCGGCGGTGCGCACGCTTGGCCCGAACCGCATCGATGGCCGCCAGCAGAACTACGCGGCTTTCATTCAGGACGACTTCCGGATGACCCCGACGCTCACGATCAACGCCGGACTGCGCTATGAAGTCTCGCCGCCTCTGCACGATATCCGCAACCAGATGGCCAGTATCAACTTCGGCACGGCGCCTTCTCCAGAGGCGATCTTCGCGGCAGGCCAGCAGGGCGTTTACAGTCCGACCCTCTTTGTCTGCGGCAAGGACGGGTATCCCGACGGATGCGCGTATACGAACTGGAAAAACTTCAGCCCGAGGGTTGGTCTGGCGTGGTCGATGGATGCGAAGACGGTGATCCGGGCCGGCGCAGGCATCTATTACGCGACGCAGGATGACAATACGCTGCTCAAGCTGGCGCAGACGCTGCCGACGACCTACGCGCAGACTCTGACCTTCAACGCCTACGTTCCGCAGAATCCGGGTCTGAACGTGTTCACGCCGGCCATCGTCGGAACGCAGTCGATCCAGGCGGCGGCGATCGATCTGCATCAGGGAACACCGTACTCGCCGCAGTGGAGCTTCAATGTTCAGCGTTCTCTGTCGAAGCAGACGATTCTCGAACTTGGCTATCTCGGGACGGCGGGAATTCACCTCGAGCAGAACGTGCAGGTGAACAACTCGATGCCGGGGACGGCGGTGAAGCGTCCCTATTATGGGCTGGTTCTGGCGCCGGCGGTGATCTCGGAGCTGAACTTCCCGGTGACGAACACCACGGTGCCCGTGACCACCATCAACTACTTCCCGCATTCGGCGCAGAGCAACTACCACGCGGGGACGGCGCGCCTCGAGCACCGCTTCGCGGCGGGCTTCTCAGCCATCAGCGCGTTCACGTACTCGAAGGCGATTACGAATGCCCCGCAGTACCGCAACGCGGGCGGCATCACGGGCGACGAAAACTCGCCGCCCCAGAATTCGTTCGATCTGGCGGCGGACCGCAGCCTGGCCTACTTCAATACGAAGTTCCGCTGGGTCACCTCCGCTGTCTATGAACTGCCCTTCGGGAAGGGAAAACCGTTCCTGAAAGAGGGGGTTGCCGCGGCCATCTTCGGCGGCTGGCAGACGTCCGGCGTGCTGCAGATGCAGACCGGCTTCCCCTTTACGATTAATTACAAAGGCGATCCGATCAATATCGGCGGCGGCAGCGGCGGTATTCTGGTGCGGCCGAATTATGCGCTCTTGCCCAATGGCCAGAACGTCGATCCGAACCTGCCGGCGGACCAACGGACCACCGCGGAATGGTTCAACACGGCGGCGTTTGTCCAGCCCATCGCTTCGTTTGGCGATGTGGGCCGGAATACGATGATCGGGCCGAATCTGATCAATCTGGACGCGACGCTGGCCCGCAACTTCCGGCCGGCTGAGAAACTGACGGTGCAGATTCGGGCGGAGTTCTTCAATCTGGCTAACCACCCGAATTTCAATCTGATTGGCCGGCTCGTCAACGATCCCACTTTCGGCATCGTGCAGAACCAGCTGCCGCCACGCCAGATCCAGTTCGCCCTCAAGGTGAGCTACTAGCCGCGCGCCAAATTGTAAATGATTGCAAAATGAATCTTTCGGGACCCGGGAGCATCTTGGGAAGAAGCCGACCTTTGTATGGTTAACACCGTTGACATTTGTCGACGGACAGGACAAAATACGGGAGACTGGCCAGGAATCTGGCCGGCGAGGGAAAAGGATCAGTCAATGAATCGCATAACAGGCCTGAGCGCCATCGCGCTCCTGTGTGTTTCAGGTTCGGCGTTCGCCGCCGACACCCAGGTGACGTTCGCCAAAGACGTCGCTCCGATTTTCCAGGCGAAATGTGAGACGTGCCACCGCGACGGTCAGGGCGCGCCGATGTCGCTTTCGACCTATGAACAGGCGCGGCCGTGGGCTCGCTCCATCAAGGCGCGGGTGGCTTCGCGCAACATGCCGCCGTGGCATCTGGACAAGACGGTGGGCATTCAGGAATTCCAGAATGACCGCTCGCTGAGCGACGCGCAGATTGCGACGATCGTGAAGTGGGTGGATCAGGGCGCGGTGCTCGGCGACAAGAAGGATCTGCCGCCCGCCATCCAGTGGCCCGACGAGTCCGGCTGGAAGTATTCAAAGGTGATCGGCAAAGAGCCGGATCTGGTGATCAAGTCCGAGCCCTACACCGTGAAGGCCGTCAATCAGGACGAATGGTGGAAGCCGGTTTCCGATGTGCCTGTGACCGAAGAGCGCTGGGTGCGCGCGGTTGAAATGCGCCCCGGCACGATCGCCGGCCGCAGGATCACGCACCACGCTCTGGCGCAGCTCGAGCAGTATGAGCCCCCGGCGGCGGACGACATCGGCGGCGGCGGCCCCGGCCTGCTGATGGAATGGGCGATCGGCAAGAACTACGATGCCTACCGCGAAGACGCCGGCAAGCTCCTGCTGCCCGGTTCGAAGATCCGCTGGGACATCCACTATCACTCGGTGGGTGAGGACATCCGCGACCACGTCGAGCTGGCGATCTGGCTGTACCCGGCGGGCTACAAGCCGGCACATCGCACGCGCCTCAACATCCTCAGCGCGTACAAGACCCAGAACGATCTGGACATCGCTCCGAACTCGATCGCGCAGACGCAGTCGTTCCACGTGATGAAGTCGGCCGGTCGTCTCGAGAGCTTCCAGCCCCACATGCACCTGCGCGGCAAGGGCATGTCGATGGAAGCGATCCTGCCGTCGGGTGAAATCCGCATGCTGAGCTATGTGGATCACTTCGACTTCAACTGGATGAACGTTTACCAGTACACCGATGATTCGGCTCCGGTTCTGCCCAAGGGCACGATCCTCCGCGTCACCGCTTACTACGACAACACGGCCGCCAACAAGGGCAACCCCGATCCGGGTCAGTGGGTTGGCTACGGCGACCGTACGGTCGACGAAATGGGCCACGCGTGGGTGAACATCACCAACATCAGCGACGAGGAATACAACGCCTGGGTCGCCAAACACAAGAACAAGGGAGTGGCTACCGGGGGCGGTCAGTAAGAGCCCTTTCAAGCCGGAGTTGAAAAGGAGCAGCAAGCCGCCTTCCGGCCTTGCTGCTCTTTTTTTGCGCTGTCAGCAATCGAATTACACTGGGTTATAGAGCGTACTTTGAGAAGGAGATTTACCAGGATGTTCAAGCAGAGTTCCACGACAAGCCGTCTTCGCAGCGCCCTGTTGGCCGCCGGCGCGGCAGTCGTGTTCACGGCGCTGCCCGCCATGGCGCAGAAGCAGTTGCCCATGGAGCCGATCCATGAGACAGGGGCGCCCGTGGTCCCATCCTACGAAGGATGGTGGACGGACAAGGACGGCAACTACAACTTCATGTTCGGTTATTTCAACCGGAATTCGAAGGAAGAGGTCGAGATTCCGATCGGACCGAATAACCACATCGATCCGGCGGGCGATTACGGCCAGCCGACGCATTTCTATCCGCGGCGGCACTGGGGTGTTTATATCCTGACGCTGCCGAAGGACGTCGCTCTGGCGGCGAAGCGGCCCGCATGGACGCTGAACGTCAACGGGCTGAGCTCGACGATTCCGATCAATCCGGATCCGGTCTACAACATCAACCCGTTCTCGGAAATCGGCATCGGCAATACGCCGCCGACCATCAGCCTCGATGAAAAGGGACCGTCGGTGCAGGGTCCGAAGCCGGTGATTGTGCCGTTTACCGCCAAGGTCGGACAGCCGCTTTCGTTCACGGTCTGGGCCGCGGATGACGACAAGAGTCTGCGTCCGCAGGGAGCTCCCGGCGGCGGCAGAGGGCGTGGTGGCGCGGGACGCGGTGGCGCGGCGGCCGGCGGTGACAGCGCTGCTGCTCCGGCAGCGGGTGGAGCGGCGCCTGGCGCAGCCCCGGCCGATGCCGATGCACAACTTGCGGCCGCGGCGGCGGCTGCGGGCGTCGATGTCGATACGATTCGCCAGTTCCTGAGCCGGACAGCGGTTGGCATCACGTTCGAAAAGCTGCGCGGACCGGGCGACGTGAAGTTCGCCGCCAGCAAGCCGAAAGTGGAGAAGATCGAAAACGGCACGCTCCCCAAGCCGGACAAGTTCAACGGCAAGGCGACGAACACCGCGACCTTCAGCGCGCCGGGCGAATACATCCTGCGCATCTATGCGACGGATTCCTCGGGTGAAGGCGGCGGCGGCTTCCTCTGCTGCTGGACCAATATCTACGCGAAGGTCAACGTCACCAACTAAGCTGGTCAGATCTCTGACAGGCATCGCCGGCGGTCCGCTGAGGGCCGCCGGTTTTGTTTTGACGGCATGCGGCCGGTAACTTTGGTATCCGCTGCAACAGTCCTGATAAGATATCGCTTCCGGGTTTAAAATCCGTCTGGAAAACTTGAGAATCAGAAAGGGAGGAGACGTCATGCGAACGCTCTCTCAATTGACCGTGCGCGCGGTCCCGGCAGTGCTAGCAATAGTCAGCGCAGTGCCCTTCGCGATGGCCCAGAAAGGGGTCCAGAACGGCGAATGGCATTACTATGGCGGCGATCAGGGTAACACCCGCTACGCCCCCTACGATCAGATCAACGCCGGCAACTTCAACAAGCTGGATGTGGCGTGGCGCTTCAAGACCGACTTCCTCGGTCCGCGCCGCGAGTTCCAGCTCGAAGCCACGCCGCTGATGGTGAAGGGAGTCCTCTATACGACGGCTGGAACCCGGCGCGCCGCGATCGCGCTCGATGCCGCCACGGGCGAACTGATCTGGACCCACACCGAGAATGAAGGCCCGCGCGGCGCGGCTGCGCCCCGCCAGCTCTCCGGCCACGGTCTTTCTTACTGGACGGACGGCAAGAACGATGAACGCATCCTCTATGTGACGCCGGGCTATCGCCTCATCTGCCTGAACGCGAAGACGGGCGCGCCGATCACCACGTTCGGCGATCACGGCGTGGTCGATCTCAAGCAGAACGACGATCAGGACATGGATCTGGTGACCGGTGAAATCGGCCTGCACTCGACGCCGATGATCGCGAAGAACGTGATCATCGTGGGCGCGGCGCACCTCGCCGGCGGGGCGCCGAAGAGCAAGACCCACGTGAAGGGTTATGTGCGCGGCTTCGATGTCCGCACCGGCAAGCGCCTGTGGATCTTCCACACGATTCCGCTGCCCGGCGAATTCGGCTACGACACATGGGAAAAGGACTCCGCCTCCTACACCGGCAACACTGGCGTGTGGGGCCAGATCTCGGTCGACGAGCAACTCGGCCTGGTCTATCTTCCGGTGGAACTGCCGACGGGCGACTACTATGGCGGCAACCGCCCGGGCAACGGCCTGTTCGGCGAAAGCATCGTCGCGGTGGATATCAATACCGGCAAGCGGAAGTGGCATTATCAGCTGACCCACCACGGCATCTGGGATTTCGATATCCCCTGCGCTCCGATCCTGACCGACATCACCATCAACGGCAAGACCGTGAAGGCGCTTGCGCAGCCGACCAAGCAGTCGTGGCTCTACATGTTCAATCGGGAGACCGGGGAACCGATCTTCCCGCTCGAGGAGAAGCCTGTGCCGCAATCGGACGTGCCCGGCGAGAAGACTTCGCCGACGCAGCCGTTCCCGTCGAAACCACCGGCTTTCGATCACCAGGGCGTCTCGGAATCCGACCTGATCGATTTCACTCCC
>DASPQQ010000258.1:0-8778 GCA_035624885.1 Bryobacteraceae bacterium
TCATGTGGTACTTCAGGTCGTAAACCGCGTGCGCGCTATGCCTGTATTCCGCCATCTCCCTTATTCTCGCGGGGATCAGGCGGCTCAAAGCTGACCGGCTGAAAGCCGGTGGGCTTGGACCCGGCGATGGATACTAAAGAGCTTTCGCCAGTTCGGTTGCGAACGCGCTCTTCGGCTCCTGTTCGCGCTTCTTTCCTGCTCCGGCTCCTGTTGCACCGGCTCCTCCGCGGCGCTCTGCGCTGCGCGCACCCGCCGGCCGCTGAACTCCTCCGCCGGGGGCTCCGCCGCCGTGGGCTGCGCCTGTATGACCGCTCCGGGCGGAACCCTTCGAAGGCTGCGCCGGGTTTGCCCGAAGAATCTTGTCTTCAAGCGGGGCTCGATCGAAGCGGCGGATGATCGCCTGCATTTCTTCCTGCGTGGGCGCTTCCACAAATGCGAAGCCCTTCGATTCCTGCGTTTCGTGGTTCCGAATTACCTTGACAGAATCCGCGACAAGATCTTCGGCAGACAGCCATTGTTTAATGTCATCGGCGGTGACCCAGACGGGCAGATTGCCCAGAAATACGGTAAAGCTCATTCAGTTTGTTGTGTTTACTCCATGGTTGGAAATTTGTTTTGCGGCGCTCGAGGAGGAGAGGGGACCCGATCTCTTTTGCCTGCCTGATGATAACAGACCGCTTTGCGTGGCGCAATGTTACAGTGTTTCGATCTCATTGCAATCACAGGATTAAGTTGTTTCGTTTCGGCAAAACGCACCTTGACCCGATGCTCGCGCCCGCCTAACCTGACTGCATGAGCGCCCTCACCCTCAAAGTCAATGGCCGGACCCGTACGCTCGACCTCGATCCCTCTGCTCCGCTGCTCTATGCCCTGAGTGACGATCTCGAGCTGCGCGGCCCCAAATTCGGCTGCGGCCTCGGACAATGCGGCGCGTGCACCGCGCTCGTCAATGGCGCGGCGGTGCGTTCCTGCGTGACGCCGGTGAGCACGGTGATTGGCAAGGAGATCGTGACCCTCGAAGGCCTCGGGACTCCCGAAAAACCGCACCCGATCCAGCAGGCGTTCATCGACGAACAGGCCGCGCAGTGCGGCTTCTGCCTGAACGGCGTCATCCTCACGGCGAAAGCGTTCCTCGACAGGAACCCGCGGGCGAGCGAGAGCGAAATCGAGCAGGCGCTTTCCACCGTGCTCTGCCGCTGCTTCACCCACACCCGCATGCACGCAGCGATCCGGCGCTACGCAAAGATGGTGACCAAATGAAGCGGGGAACATCCGGGACTGTCGACCGGCGCGGCTTCCTGAAGGCCGCGGGCGCGCTGGTCGTCTCCTTTTCGATGCACGAAAGCCCTGCAAAGGCGCAATTTGGTTCGGCCGCGATTCCCGGCTCGCCTGACGGCCGCCAGACCGACTCCTGGCTCGCGATCGGCGCCGACGGGAGCGTCACTGCTTACAGTGGGAAGGAAGAAATCGGGCAGGGCATTTCGACCGCGCAGCAGCAACTGGTCGCGGAAGAACTGCTCGTCCCGTTCGAGCGCGTGCGGCTCATTTACTCCGATACGGCGCTCACGCCCGATCAGGCATATACCTCAGGCAGCCAGTCCCATCCGGCGAATTTCCGCCACGCCAATCTGGCGCTCGCCTGCGCCACGGCGCGGGAAGCGCTGTTCGATCTCGCGTCCCGGAAGCTTGGCGTGCCGGTGGATCAGCTCTCGGCATCGAACGGCGTCATCCGCGGCGCGGGCGGCAGCGTCAGCTACGCCGAACTCGTGGCCGGCAGAAAACTCAACCTCCGGCTCAACCCGAACGCCAAACGCCGCCATCCGAGCCAGTGGACCGTCCTCGGCAAGCCCATCGACCGCCCCGATATGGCCGCCATGGCCACCGGCCAGTTCGAATATGTTCACAACGTGCGGCTGCCGGGGATGCTGCACGGGCGCGTGGTGCGGCCTCCGGTCGTCGGAGCAACCGTCGTCAGCGTGGATGAAAGCTCCGTGAAGGACATGCCGGGCGTGGTGAAGGTGGTCGTGCGGAAGAATTTCGTAGGCGTGGTCGCGCAGAAACCGTGGCAGGCGATCCAGGCCGCGGCGAAGCTCCAAGTCGCCTGGAGCGCCGGAACAGGCTTGCCGCCGATCGGCGAATTCCACAAATCGATGCGCAAGCTCCCCTCGCGGGATTCGTTGATGGTCGATTCGAAAGACACGGCCTGGACGCTGGCGAAGGCCGCAACGATCCTCAAAGCGACCTACCACCACCCCTACCAGATGCACGGCGCCATGGGCAGCTCCTGCGCGGTCGCCGACGTCCAGGGCGACAAAGCAACGCTCTACTCCCCGACCCAGGGCGTCTGGTACCAGAAGACCACCGGCGCCATGATCCTCGGGCTCAAACCCGAGAACGTCCACGTGATCTTCAAGCGCGGTTCGGGCTGCTACGGGCTGAACGGCGCCGACACCGTGAGCTACGACGCGCTGGTGCTGTCGCAGGCCGCCGGCAAGCCGGTTCGCGTCCAGCTCAGCCGCAAGGACGAAATGGCGTGGGAGAACTTCGGCAACGCCTGGACCATCGACGAGCGCGCCGGCCTCGATGCCGCGGGCAACATTGTCGCGTGGGAGCACGAAGCCTGGACCGCGTCGCTCGGCAACCGGCCCGGCGCCGACCAGCCCGGCAACGTGATCACCGGCATGCTGCTCGGCTTCGAGCCCGCGCCGTTCTCACCCGGCCCCGCGCAGGAGCCGCGCTTCTACAGCAACAACAGCAACGGCATTCCTTCTTATGTCGCGGGCCGCGTGGGCGGGTCCGACCACGGAACCGGCGCCATCCGCAGCGAGAAGGTTCTGGTCCACAGCGTGGTCTCCCCGTTCTGGACCGGTCCTCTGCGCTCCCCCGCGCGCCTGCAGAACACTTTCGCCCACGAAAGCTTCATGGATGAACTCGCGGCGCACGCCAAAGCCGATCCCGTCGAGTTCCGGCTGCGCCATCTGCGCCATCCGCGCGTGATCGGCGTCCTCAAAGCGGCGGCAAAGGCAGCTGCCTGGCAGACGCGTCCCTCGCCGGGGCCCGGCAGTTCGTCGAACGGCATCGCGACCGGACGCGGCGTCGCCTGTGTCGCGTACGAAGGCGATAACGGCTATACGGGAATCGTGGTCGAAGCCGCGGTCAACCGCGACACCGGCAAGGTGACGGTCACCCGCATGTGGGTCGCGATCGACGCCGGCCCCATTTCCAACCCGGACGGCCTGCGCAATCAGGCCGAAGGCGGCGCGCTGCAGGGCATGAGCCGCGCGCTCGGCGAGGAGGTCACCTGGGATCACGAAAAGGTCACCTCCGTCGACTGGCGCTCCTACCACTCCCTGCCCCTCGGCTTCGCCATCCCGAAGATCGAATGCATCCTGATCGACCAGCCGGATGAAGAAGCGACCGGCGCGGGTGAAACCGCCATCACGGTGGTCGCGGCCGCCATCGGCAATGCGATTTTCGACGCTACCGGCGCGCGGCTGCGCCAGGTCCCGTTCACCGCCGAGCGGGTCAGGGCCGCGCTCGCGGAACGTGCGTAGCTTCCGGTTTCGGATATATACTGGATCAAATTTCATCTGTTTGCCACGTTCGCAACGCTGGAGGCAGTCAAATGAATTCCGGACGAAGCGCGGTCCTCGCGCTGGCGGCAGCGGCCATGGGGCTTGCCCAGAGAGGCATGCCCGATCATCCATCCGTAACCGTACAGGGCGCCGTCTACACGCCGCTGTCCATCGTCACGCGCAACATGGGCACAACGGAAGAACAGGAAGCCCAGTTCCCTCCGCATAAGATCATCGGCAATATCTACTACGTCGGAACCAAAACCCTCAGTTCGTTCCTCATCGTCACCCCGCAGGGCAACATCCTTCTCGATACGACCTACGAGCGCAACGTGCGGACCATTCAGAAGTCCGTCGAACAACTCGGTTTCCGCTTCGCCGATACGAAGATCATCCTCGGCAACCACGCGCACGGCGATCACATGGAAGGCGACGCTCTCGCGAAGGAACTGACGGGCGCGCAGGTGCTGGTGATGGCGGAAGACGAAGCTGATCTGCGCCGCATGAAGGCGGGCGGCAAGGAACACCCGATCGACAAAATCCTGCACGATGGCGAATCGGTGAAGCTGGGCGATACGACGCTCGTCGCGCACCTCACCGCCGGCCACACGCATGGCGCGACCACCTGGACCACCACGGTTCAGGAAGGCGGCAAGACATACAACGTAGTCTTCTTCTCCAGCCTGCGCTCGCCCGCGCGCATCACGCCTGAAAATGAAGCGGAGTTCAACCGCTCCTTCAAAGTGGCGCGTGCGCTGCCCTGCGATGTGCCGCTCGGAGACCACGGCGGCGAATACCGTATGGTCGAAAAATACAGCCGGCTGAAGCCAGGCGCGCCGAACCCGTTCATCGACCCGATGGGCTGCCAGCTCGAAACCGACGTCGAGGAAGCAATGTTCCACGCCGTTCTCGCCGAACAGCAGGCTGCGGCGAAATAGTGGAGTGAAGGCCTACTGGAGCCAAACGGCCTTCACAAACAGCCAGATCGCGCCGAGAAGCCATCCGCCCAGCGCCTCATATTCGCGGTTTTTGCGATAGAGGGCCGCGGAAAAACGGTCGGGACCGAACCGGGAAGGCCACCGCGGAATCAGCAGCGGCACGCGCCGCGCGAACTCGTCGTAGCCCGGCAGGATGTTGCGCAGATGCTGTTCCTCCAGTTCGATGGCGGGCAGATACACCAGCACGAAGAGCGTGGCGAAGAGGATCGCCAGTCCGGCACTGCGGGCCGCCGCGGCCAGCCCCAGAGCCGTGACCAGCGTTCCAAGATAAAGCGGATTCCGCGTGAACGCATAAGGTCCGGAAGTGGCGAGACGCTGGTTCTTCGCGAGGTGCCCCGCCGCCCACGCACGCAGGGCAAGGCCGCAAAGCGATAACGGCAGCCCGATCGCCAGCGATTCGAGGTCCGGGCGCGAGAAGTACGCAAACGCCGCCACCATCACGAATCCGGCCGGCACGCGCATGCGCGCCACCGCATCGGCGTAGGGTTTCGGGAACCAGTGGCGCCGGGTCGCAGTCGCCACGTCAGGCATGGCAGCCGACGCGCGCTTCAAGAGCCGCGAAGACCTGCTCGGGAGTGATGGCCCGCATCGAGGGATCGGTCGTGGTTCCGCGCCGGTGCGTGGTATGGGCGCCCGGCATCCGGAAAACCTGGAAATCGCCGCCCACCGGCCCGTTGCGGACCGGATCGGTGGGACCGTAGACGGCCGCGCCGCACTTGTTCAAAGCCGCCGCCAGATGCAGCGGGCCGCTGTCCACCCCGATCACCATCGCCGCGCGCCGCGTGGCATCGATCAGGCCCGGAATGCCGCTTTCGTGCTTCAGCGTCCCGGGCACCGCCGGAACCGTTCCCGGAGCGCCGTTCAGCACCAGCGGCAATCCGAGCTTCTCGCGCAGCATTTGCGCCAGCTTTTCGTAGTACTCGAGCGGCCACTGCTTCGAAGTCCATCCGGCCAGCGGACTCGCCAGCGCAAACGGCCCCTCGGGTAACGTGCCCTCCGGCCTGCCCGGCGGCAGCGGGAACGCGCGCACCAGATTCTGCGCCCCGGCGCCGGCGGCGAGATCGAGAGCCTGATCGAGCACATGCACGGAACTGCTCGGCACGCGCGCCGAATAGAACCATCCGGCAATCCGTTCGCGCACCACGCCTGAAGCAAAGCCGGCGATGCGCTCCGGCCGCGCCGCATGCGCGATCAGCGCCGATTTCACCAGACCCTGGAAATCGACCGCCAGATCGTAATGCTCGCTGCGCAGCTCATCGCGCGTGCGCTTCCACGAACCCGGCTCCTTGCGGTCGAATTCCACGATGCGATCGATGAATCCGTTGCCCTCGATGAGCGGCCGCCATTTCGGCTCGATCACCCAGGAAATGCGCGCTTCGGGAAAGCTGTGCCGCAGCGATGCGATGCCGGGCAGCGAGTGGATGATGTCACCCATCGCGCCCAGCCGCACCACCAGAATGCTGTTAACGGCGTTTTTCGCTGGCAAAACCGTAGTCTATCAACTTGTCCCGGCGCTAATCCGCCGTCTTCGCCGCGATCTCCGCCGTGATCGTCTGGAGGAACTCGTCGAGGGTAACCGGCCCGAGATCGCCCCGCTTGCGATGCCGCACCGCGACCTGACCGGCTTCCGCCTCGCGCCCGCCCACCACCAGCATGTACGGAACCTTCTGCAACTGTGCTTCGCGGATCTTCAGGTTGACTTTCTCGTTCCGGTCATCCAGATGCACGCGCACGCCCGCCGCTTTGAGCTGCGCCGCAACGTGCTCGGCGTAGCCGGTCTGCTTGTCCGTAATCGGCAGCACCGCGGCCTGCACCGGCGCGAGCCACACCGGAAACGCGCCGGCATAATGCTCGACGAGAATCCCGAAGAACCGCTCCACGGAGCCAAAGAGCGCGCGATGCACCATCAGCGGACGATGCTTCTTCCCGTCTTCCGCCGTGTATTCGAGCTCGAAGCGCCGCGGCAGCGTGAAATCGAACTGCACGGTCGAGAGCTGCCACAAGCGCCCGATGGCATCCACCAGCTTCACGTCGATCTTCGGCCCATAGAACGCCGCTTCATCCGGAATCACGGTCGCGGCGATCCCGAGCCGGTCCACCGCCTTGCGCAGCGCGCCCTCGGCCAGCGCCCACTGCCCCGGCTCGCCGTCGTAGTTCCCGCTCTTGCCGCCATCCCAGGTCGAAATCTCGGCTTTGTATTCCGTGAATCCGAACGTATGCAGCGTGTCGCGCGCGAACTCGAGGCAGTTCACGATCTCGTTCTCGATCTGCTCCGGCGTGCAGAAGATGTGCGCATCGTCCTGCGTGAACCCGCGGACGCGCAGCAAACCGTGCATGGTGCCCGAAGGTTCGTAACGATACACCGTACCCAGCTCGCCCAGCCGCACCGGCAGATCGCGGTAGCTGCGCTGGTTGCTCGCGTAGATGAGGATGTGGCCCGGGCAGTTCATCGGCTTGAGCTGGTATTCCGCGTCATCCAGCTCCATCGGCGTGAACATGTTCTTCGAATAGAAGTTCGCGTGCCCGGAGGTCTTCCACAGATCGCGCCGCATCACGTGCGGCGTATAAACCAGCGAATACCCGCGGTCGAGATACGCGTTGCGCATCCAGTCCTCGAGCGTCTTGCGCACAATCCCGCCCTTCGGATGGAAGAAGATCAGACCCGGCCCGGCCAGATCCTGAATGCTGAACAGATCGAGTTCCTGCCCCAGCTTGCGGTGATCGCGCTTCTTCGCTTCCTCGAGCTTGTTGAGGTACTCGTCGAGTTCCTTCTTCGTGAACCAGGCGGTGCCGTAGATGCGCTGCAGCTGCTTGTTCTTCGCGTCGCCCTTCCAGTACGCGCCCGCGATCGAGAGCAGCTTGAACGCCTTGAGCTTCGACGTATCCGGCACATGCGGGCCGCGGCAGAAATCGATGAAGTGCGGCCCCAGCGTGTATTCGGAGAAAATATCGTCCGCGCGCTCTTCGATGAGCTCCACCTTCATCGGCTCATTCATGGCGCGGTATTTGGCGATACCTTCGGGCTTCGCAATCAGCTGGCGCTCGAAGGTCAGGCTCCGCGCCTGCAGCTCCCACATCTTCGCTTCGATCTTTTCGAGATCCTCGGGAGTGAACGGTTCCGGCCGGTCGAAGTCGTAATAAAAACCGTTCTCGATCGGCGGCCCGATGCCGAGCTTCGTCTCCGGAAACAGCTCCAGCACTGCCGCCGCGCAGAGGTGCGCGGTCGAATGGCGATAGACTTCGAGCGCCGCGTCGTCCTTCGTGGTCAGGATCTGCAGGCTCGTATCGGTTTCAAGCGGCCGCTTCAGATCGTAAAGCCTGCCGTCGACCTTCGCCACGATCGCAGCCTCGGCCAGACGGGGGCTGATGCCCTGCGCGATATCGAACGCGGTCGTTCCCAGCGGAACGTCCTTGACACTTCCATCGGGCAGGGTGACATGAATGTTGCTCATAGGCTGATTTTTTTCAGGGTGGCTTTTTCAGGTTATCACCCGTATAAACTGTCATGTCATGAAGCATTCCTTCATTGCCGCGGCGTTGCTGCTGGCATCCGCGTGTGGCGTCTTTGCCCAGCAGGCATGGAAGCAGGGCCGCACGCCCGATGGCCAGCCCGACATTCAGGGCGTCTGGACCTCCTACACGATCACTCCGCTCGAACGCCTCGAACGCTGGGCCGGCAAGGCCACGCTCACGCCGGAAGAGGTGAAGGCTTATGAAGAAGATCGAGCCAAAGCGGCAGCCCAGTACCCGAGACGAGGCAACGACGTGGGCGGCGACACCTGGCTCGATCCCGGCACGAAGATGCTCTATGGCGGCCAGACGTCCATGGTGATCGACCCGCCCGACGGCAAGGTCCCCGTCAAGCCCGAAGCCGAAGCGCACCGCCAGTTCATGCTGGCCCACAGCGCCGATTCCTGGGAGTACATGAGCGTCTGGGACCGCTGCCTCACGCGCGGCGTCCCGGGCGGCATGTTCCCGGCCAATAACGACAACGGCTACCAGATCTACCAGGCGCCCGGCTACGTGGTTGTGCTCTACGAGAACATCCACGAAGCCCACATCATCCCGCTCGACCTCGCGCCCGATGGCAAAAGCCCGCACCGCCTGCCGGACAGCGTGCGCCAGTTGAACGGCGATTCCCACGGCCGCTGGGACGGCAACACGCTGACCGTCGAAACGACGAACTACAACGGCATCACCCAGAT
>DASPQQ010000259.1:0-6816 GCA_035624885.1 Bryobacteraceae bacterium
CGACAGCTTTTCGCCGCAGACGAATATCGTGCGGCTCAACGGCCAGCGCGGCACGCTGCTCACGATTCTGAAGAACGGCGACGCCTCGACGCTCGACGTGGTCAACGGCGTGAAGAAGGCGCTGCCGCAGATCCGGGAAACGCTGCCGCCGGAGCTGAAGATCCAGCCGCTGGCGGATCAGTCGATTTTCGTCGAGGCCGCGATCAGTGGCGTGGTGCGGGAAGCGATCATCGCGGCTTGTCTCACGGCGGTGATGATTCTGGTCTTCCTCGGGAGCTGGCGCAGCACCCTGATCATCGCGGTTTCGATTCCGTTGTCGATCCTCTGTTCCATCTGCGCGCTCAGCGCAACGCACCAGACGATCAACATCATGACGCTGGGCGGTCTGGCTCTCGCGGTCGGCATTCTCGTCGACGACGCGACGGTGACGATCGAGAACATCGAGCGCTATCTCGAGGAAGGGCACGATCTGCATACGTCGATTCTCGAAGGCGCGGCGCAGATCGCGGTTCCGGCGCTGGTTTCGACGCTTTGCATCTGTATCGTCTTCCTGCCGATGTTCTTCCTGAGCGGCGTGGCGAGGTATTTGTTCGTGCCTCTGGCGGAAGCGGTGGTGTTCGCCATGCTCGCGTCCTATATCCTTTCGCGAACCCTGGTGCCGACTCTTGCCATGTACCTGCTGCGGGCGAAGGAACACGTGCTGCGGCCGACGTGGAATCCCTTCACTCTGTTCCAGAGGGCTTTCGAGCGCGGATTCGAGCGCGTCCGGCTGAACTATCAGCTGCTGCTGACGACCCTGGTCTACCGGCGCTGGCTCTTCGTGCCCGCGTTCCTCGCCATGTGCGCCACCGGATTCCTGCTGCTGCCGTGGCTCGGCCAGGACTTTTTCCCGACCACCGACAGCGGCCAGATGCGGCTCCATTTCCGCGCGCGCAGCGGCACGCGCATCGAGGAAACGGCGCGGCTGTGCGATCTGATCGACCAGTCGATCCGGGCGAAGATTCCGCCGGGCGAACTCGAGAGCATCGTGGATAACCTCGGGCTGCCCTACAGCAGCATCAATACGGCGTACAGCAACAACGGCGTGATCGGCACGATGGACGGCGACATTCTGCTGTCGCTCAAGCCCGGGCACCGGCCGACCGAACAGCTCACGTCGATGCTGCGCAAACAGCTTGCGGCCGAATTTCCCGGCGTGACGATCTTCTTCCTGCCGGCCGACATGGTGACGCAGATTCTGAACTTCGGGCTGCCGGCGCCGATCGACGTCCAGGTGGTGGGCAACAACATCGAGGGCAACCGCCAGTTCGCGGACCAGTTGCTCGCGCAGTTGCGCGGCGTGCCCGGTCTGGTGGACATGCGGATTCAGCAGCCGTTCGACGCGCCGAAGCTGGCGATTACTTCAGACCGCACGAAAGCCCTCGAAGCGGGCTTCAGCCAGAGAGACGTGGCTTCGAGCCTGCTCGTATCGCTGAGCGGCAGCTTCCAGACCACCCCGACGTTCTTCCTGAGCCCGGCGAACGGAATCAACTACAGCGTGGTGACGCAGGCGCCGCAGTACAACATCGGTTCGGTGCAGGATCTGATGAATGTGCAGGTGAGCGCGCCCGGCGTGGACAAGAAGGAAATTCTGGGCGACGTGAGCACGGTGACGCGCGGCACCACGATGGCGGCCGTCTACCACTACAACGTTTCGCGCGTGCTCGATATCTTCGGCTCGGTGGAAGGGCGCGATCTGGGCGGCGTGGCGAAGGACATCAACCGGATTGTGGATTCCAACCGGAAGAAGCTGCCGCGCGGATCGACGGTGGTCGTGCGCGGCCAGATCGAGACGATGCAATCGTCGTACACCGGGCTGCTGGCGGGTCTGGCGGGCGCGATCGTGCTGGTTTATCTTCTGATCGTGGTGAACTTCCAGTCGTGGCTCGATCCGTTCATCATCATCAGCGCGCTGCCCGCGGCGCTGACCGGCATCGTGCTGTTTCTGTTCCTGACCAACACGCGGCTGAGTGTGCCGGCGCTGATGGGGTCCATCATGTGCATGGGCGTCGCCACCGCGAACAGTATTCTGGTGGTGGCTTTCGCGCGGGAGCGGATGGACCATCACAGCGACGCGCTGCAGGCCGCGATCGAAGCCGGTTTCACGCGATTCCGGCCGGTGCTGATGACGGCCATCGCTATGATCACAGGTATGGTCCCGATGGCGATGGGACTGGGCGAGGGCGGCGAACAGAACGCGCCGCTGGGCCGTGCGGTGATCGGCGGTCTGATGGTGGCCACGGTCGCGACTCTGGTATTCGTTCCCGCGGTGTTCGGTCTGATCCACAACCGGAGGAAGCCGAGCGACGCCGAACCGCTGGTTCGGGCGCGGCTCGAACAGGTGCATCGGTAGAAGACAAACTATGAAAGTGGAAGAATTCGAGGACCGCGTACCGAAAAGCACCGTGACCGGCGCCTTGCAGGGCAGTACGCCCGCGCCGCGCCGCGTGGGTACCGGAATTGTTTTCCTCGTGCTGATACTGGCGGTGGCGGGCGTCATCGGCTGGTACGTGCGGAAGGGCATCAACAGCCGGGTTGCGGCGGAAACAAAGCTCGAGACGGAATCGCATGAGAACGCGATTCTGACCGTCTCGATCGTGAAACCGAAGCTGGGGCAGCAGAATCAGGAACTGATTCTTCCCGGCAACACGCAGCCCATCATCGAAGCGCCGATTTACGCGCGAACCAACGGCTATCTGAAGAGCTGGACCGCCGATATCGGGACCCGGGTGAAGGCCGGGCAGGTGCTGGCCGAGATCGAAACGCCGGAAGTGGATCAGCAGTTGCGGCAGGCCCGGGCGGATCTCGAAACAGCGAAGGCGAACCTGGCGCTCGCCGAGGTGACCGCGCAGCGCATGATCAATCTGCAGCAGCAGGGCGCGGTGGCCAAGCAGGATACCGACAATGTGGTGGGCGACCGGAACGCGAAGCGGAGCATTGTCGAATCGCAGACCGCCAACGTGAAGCGGCTCGAAACTCTGCAGACGTTCGAGAAGGTGGCCGCTCCGTTCGACGGCGTGATCACGGCGCGCAATACGGATGTGGGCTACCTGATCGACGCGGCCAGCTCCGGCAAGGAACTGTTCCATCTGGCGGCCATCAACAAGCTGCGCATTTTCATCAATGTTCCCGAAGAGCATGAGCAGGCGGCGAAGATCGGCGCGCCGGCCACGCTGACGCTGAACGAGTTTCCCGGCCGCGTTTTCAAGGGCACGATCGTGCGCAACGCCAACGCCATCGATCCGGTATCGCGCACGCTGCTGGTCGAAGTGGACGTGGATAACCCGACCGGCGAACTGCTGCCGGGCGCTTACGTCTCGGTCCACATCAGGCTGGAGGGTTCGTCCGTGCCCAGCGTGATCGTGCCGGTGAACACGCTGCTGTTCCGCTCGGAAGGACTGCGCGCGGCGGTGTATCGTGACGGGAAGGCGGTGCTGGTGCCCATTCAGGTGGGCCGCGACTTCGGAGACAGTCTGGAAGTGGTCTCGGGCCTGAGCCCGGACGACCAGCTGATCCTGAATCCGCCGGACTCGCTCGTTTCCGGCACGCCCGTGCGCGTGGCGGCGGCGAAGTAAAATTACACGAACGTTACTCTAGGATCAGACAGGTTAGTCACAAAGATGAGTTCTGCCCCACAAGCGCCGCCGAAGCTGCCGATTCCCGGAGTCCGGAACCTGATTGCCGTCGGCAGCGGCAAAGGCGGCGTCGGTAAAACCACGGTAGCCGTCAACCTCTCGATCGCGCTGGCGGCTCTCGGCCACAGGACCGCGCTGCTCGACGCCGACGTCTACGGCCCCAACGTGCCGCTGATGATGGGCACGAACCAGACGCCCAACGCGATCGGAGAACGCATTCAGCCGCTCTCGAATTACGGCGTGAAGCTGATGTCGATGGGGTTTCTCAGCCCGGGCGACAAGCCGCTGGTGTGGCGCGGCCCCATGCTGCACAGCGTGATCCAGCAGTTTCTGCGCGGCGTCGACTGGGGCGATCTGGACTTCCTGATCATCGATCTGCCTCCCGGCACGGGCGACGTGCAGCTCTCGCTGATCCAGACCGCGCCGGTGACCGGGGCCGTGGTGGTGACCACCCCTTCGGATGTTTCGCTCGAGGACGCGCGCAAAGCGGTGCGGATGTTCGAGCAGGTGAAGGTGCCGATTCTCGGGGTTATCGAGAACATGAGCTACCTCGAGTGCCCGCACTGCAAGGAACGCATCGACGTGTTCAGCACGGGCGGGGGGCGGCGCATGGCCGGCGATCTGGGAGTGAACTTCCTCGGTGCTCTCCCGATGACCCCGCAAGTACGCATTGGCGGCGATACCGGCCAGCCGGTGGCGACGTTCGGACCGGACGATCCGCGCGCGAAGGATTTCTTCGAAATCGCAAAGCGCGTGGTGGAGCAGGCGGCCGAAGCCTCCAGCATCGCCGGCCCGACGATCACGGTCTCCGACTGACAGGCTGCCGGCGTCGTCTTCTGCCCGGCATCGCTGAGAGTCCGGTACTCCGGACTATGGCTGAAACATTTCCAGCAGGAAATGTTTGAAGCTTCATGGCGCGGTCATCATTTTCACACGAAGTCTCCTGCATAACAGGCGATATGAAGTCCTGCATCAGGGCCTTCGCCGCCGTCTTCGCGTTGATCCTTCCCGCCGCGTCGCTCGCGGCCGGCGAGGACACGGCCATTGCGCAAGCGCCGGATTTTGCCGCCACGGCTTTCGCCCCGGGCGCTCTGGCGGAAGTCTCGCTCGGCACTCTGTTCGATCAGGCGACGGTTGCGGTGCCCGAATGGGGTTCGGGCCGGGAGGGTCTCGGGAGACGCGCGGGACTCCTGGTATCGAGCCACCTGATTGACGCCACCGTCACTTACAGCCTCGGACAATTGCGGAGCACGACGACCGCTTACAGCCGCTGCCGGTGCAAGGGATTTCCGCGGCGCGCGCGCCACGCCATTGTCGCCCAATTCATCGAGCATGGGATGGATGGCAGCGTGGCTGCTCCCGTCGCCCGCTTCTCGGGTCTGGCCACGTCGGTTCTGGCATCGGCGCCGCTGCTTCCGGCTCGTTACGGCGCAGGTTACGCGCTGGAGCGGGCCGAGACTCGCATCGGCGTGGATATCGGGCTGAATCTGCTCGACGAGTTCTGGCCGGAGATCCGCCGGACGCTGAGCGCGCCGCTCAAAAGGCTGCACTGAGATTTTCCTGATTCGGGCTGGAAAAGTCCCGGGGAAACGCCGATGAGCCTTCCGTATGCGGTTGACTCCGGGAGCACTTGTGCTCCTTCTCCTGACCGCGCCACTCGCAGTGCGGGCTCAGGAGTCAGAGGCGGAGCCGGTTTTTCCGAACGCTGCGTTGCCGCCCGAGGCGGTTGCCGAGGTAGCACTCGGGCTGAACTATGACCTGGCGGTTGCCGCCGTCCAGGAGTGGGGAAGCGAGCAACGGAGCATCGAAACACGAGCCCGGCTGATATTTTCGAGCGGACTGGTGGGTCCGTCGGTGCGCTACGGCGTGGCCCAGGCGCGGCACACGACGACGGCCTACAGGCGCTGCGCCTGCACGGGCCTGCTGCGCCGCACAGGCCATGCAGTGCTTTCCGAGTTCGTGGAGCACCGCATGGACGGGAGCGCCACGGCGCCGGTGGCGAGATTCTCAGGCTATTTTTCTTCCGTGCTGGCCACGGCGCCGTATCAGCCGGGAGGGCCCGGCGCCGCCCGCTCGATCGACCGCGTCGCGGGGAAGATCGAAGGTGACCTCAGTTCCAACCTGATCGAGGAATTCTGGCCGGACATCCGGCGCATGGTCGTCCGGCCGTTGCTGCAGTTCAGGCGAGCTGCTTTTTCGTCTCACTTTCAACCGCGTCCATAAACGCTTCGGTGGTTAGCCAGGGCTGGCTGTCGCTGATCAGGATCGCGAGGTCCTTGGTCATGCGGCCGGATTCGACCACGTCGATGCAGGCCTTTTCGAGCGTTTCGGCGAAGTGAACCACGTCCGGCGTGCCATCGATTTTGCCGCGATACTGCAGGCCGCGGGTCCAGGCGTAAATGGAGGCGATCGGGTTGGTGGAAGTGGGCTTGCCCTGCTGGTGCAGCCGGTAGTGGCGCGTCACGGTGCCGTGCGCGGCTTCGGCTTCGATGGCGGAGCCATCGGGCGACATCAGAACCGAAGTCATGAGGCCGAGCGAGCCATAGCCCTGGGCGACGGTGTCGGACTGCACGTCGCCATCATAGTTCTTGCAGGCCCAGAGATAGCCGCCGGACCACTTGAGGTTCGAGGCCACCATATCGTCGATCAGGCGGTGTTCGTAGGTGAGGCCTTTGGCATCGAACGCGGCTTTGAATTCGCGATCGAAGATTTCCTGGAAAAGATTCTTGAAGCGGCCGTCGTAAGCCTTGAGAATCGTGTTCTTCGTGGAGAGATAGACGGGATAGCTGCGATCGAGCGCGTACTTGAAGCAGGCGCGGGCGAAGCCGGAGATCGAGCTGTCGAGGTTGAACATGCCCATGGCGATGCCGGGGCCGTTGGCTTTGATCACGTCTTTGACGATGGGCGCGCTGCCATCGGCCGGGGTGAACGTCATGGTGAGGGTGCCGGCGGTGGGGAACTGGAAGTCGGTGGCGCGGTACTGATCGCCGAAACCGTGGCGGGCGACGACGACCGGCTGATCCCAGTGCGGCACGATGCGCGGCACGTTTTTGCAGATGATCGGTTCGCGGAAGATGGTGCCGTCGAGGATATTGCGGATGGTGCCGTTCGGGCTCTTCCACATCTGCTTGAGGTTGAACTC
>DASPQQ010000260.1:0-3478 GCA_035624885.1 Bryobacteraceae bacterium
TCACAAGCAGCAGCGATTCCACCACCACCGCCAGCCGCTCCAGCCACGCTTCGTATTTCGGAAACGCCTCGGCATCCTTCCGCGAAAACTTCGCAATCTCCGCCAGCGTCTTCTTCTCGTCCTGCCAGAAGAAAAGATACCGTCCATCGGGATACACGGAAAAGAAAGCCGGATCCTTCGGGATCACGCGATAGCCGAAGCGCGGCAGCTCGAGCTCGCGCACGATCCGTTCCTGCAGCAGGCTCACGAGATACGCGCCGGTCGAAACGCGATAGCCCGGCCACAGCTCTTCCGTCGCCGCGCACCCGCCCACCATCCCGCGCCGTTCGAGCACCAGAACCTTGCGCCCGGTGCGCGCCAGATACGCCGCCGTGACGAGCCCGTTGTGCCCGCCGCCAATCACGATCACGTCGTAACGGGAAGCCATCCGCAGTTACTATCATGAACTGATGCTGGCAGCCCTGACGCGCGCCGCGAGCCCGAATCTCGATCGGTGCGAACTCACCTTTCACGCCCGGCAGCCCATCGATATCGCTCTCGCCATCGCCCAGCACCACGCATACGAGGGCGCTCTCACGGAACTCGGCCTGCGCGTCATCTCACTCCCGCCCGAGCCGGATATGCCCGACTCGATGTTCGTCGAAGACCCGATCCTCGTGCTGGACGAACTCGCCATCCTCACCCGCATGGGAGCCGGCAGCCGCGCGCGCGAAGGCGAATCCATCGCCGCCGCGCTCGCGCCTTATCGCCCCATCCGCCGCCTCACCGAACCCGCCACGCTCGAAGGCGGCGACGTCATCCGCATCGATCGCGAACTCTTCGCCGGCCTCTCCACCCGCACCAACCAGGCCGGCATCGAACAACTGCGCGCCATCCTCGAACCCTTCGGCTACAGAATCCACGCCGTCCCGGTCGATCGCTGCCTCCATCTCAAATCCGCCGCCTGTTCCATCGGCGACGGCGCCATCCTCGCCAACACCGCCTGGCTCGACACCACGCCCTTTCCCGGCTGCCGCATCATTCCCGTCCCACCGGACGAGCCCGGCGCAGCCAACGTTCTCCGCATCGGCGACACCATCCTGATGCCCGCCTGCTTCCCGCAAACCGCCGAGCTTCTCAGCCGCGAGGGCCTTCGCATCCGCACCCTCGACATCTCCGAACTGATGAAAGCCGAAGCCGCCGTCACCTGTTCCAGCGTCATCTTCCAAATCCCGTGAACCTCAAACGCGAACTCGGCCTCCGCGACCTCACGCTCTTCTCCATCGCCTGCATGGTCGCCACGCGCTGGATCGCCTCTGCCGCCCACGCCGGTTCGGGCGCGCTGCTGCTCTGGGTCCTCGCCGCCATCTTCTTTCTGATCCCCACCGTTGTCGCCAGCGCCACTCTCACCGCCAAACATCCGCAGGCCGGCGGCATCTATATCTGGACCCGCCAGGACTTCGGCCCCTGGCACGGCTTTCTCTCTTTCTGGATCTACTGGATGGGCATCGTGATCTGGGTCCCGAGCGCCGCCATGTTTTACGTCTCGATCGCCCTCCCGCCGCTCGCGAACAATCGAATCGGCCTTCTCGCCGCTTCGCTCGCCGCCATCTGGATCGCGCTCGGCACCAACCTCGTCGGCGTGAAGATGGGCAAATGGACCGAGAACGCCGGCGCCATCGCTTCCTGGATTCTCGGCGTGATCCTCGTTCTCGCCGCGTGGCGCATCTCGAGCGAGCGCGGCTCCGCCACCACCTTCCGGCTGATGCCCGCCTTCACCTGGGACACCGTCAACTTCCTCGCCACCATCGCTTACGCCCTCAGCGGGCTCGAAGTCGTCGGACTGATGGGCGGCGAAATTCGCGATCCGGAGCGAATTCTCAAACGAGCCGCCTCGATTGCCGCAATTTTCACCATCATTTTCTATATCGCGACCACCGCGTCACTGCTCATCATCCTGCCCGCCGGAAAAATCAGCGAATTGACCGGCCTCATCCAGGTGGCATCCGAAACCCGCATCGCCTGGCTTCCGGCCCTCGTCGCCATCCTCGTCCTTGTGACCGCCATCGGCCAGTTCGGCGGACTCGGCTCCTCCGTCTCGCGCCTTCCCTTCGCCGCCGGAGTCGATCACCTCATGCCCGCGGCCTTCGCGAAAATCCACCCGCGCTGGGCGACACCTTATATATCGATCCTCATCTTCGGAGCGCTCGCGTCATTCCTCCTGATCGCGATGCAACTCGGCGACACCATCCGCGAAGCCTACCAGACGCTGGTTTCCCTGATGGTCATCGCCGGCTTCCTGCCTTACATCTATATGTTCGGCAGCACCTGGCTCGCGGGAAAACGCCTCAGCGCCCTCTCCGGCTGGGCCACAACGCTGCTCGCGATCATCTGCGCCGTTGTTCCGTCAGCCGACATCCGGAGCATCTGGCTGTTCGAGCTGAAACTCGCCGTCGGAACGATAGCGGTGGTAGCATCGGCCCGCTGGCTCTACTCCCGGGCCGCACAACGCGGCAGATCTCGATACGCCTGAACGACGCCGATATCCGTGAGGCCCAGCGGCTCGCCGAAGCGAAAGGCCTTCCTTACCAGACCTACATCAAGATGCTCCTGCACGAGGCAATCCGCCGCGAGCGGGTGGCGTAAAACGAGCACACACGCACCCTACAATAAGAGTGAATAAGTCCTCGTGAAAAAAACCTTTTACATCGAAACCTTCGGCTGCCAGATGAACGCCCATGACTCGGAAAAAGTCATCGGCACGCTCATTCAGCAGGGCTATCGCCAGGTCGGCACCGTCGAAGAAGCCAGCCACGTCTTCTACAACACCTGCAGCATCCGCGATAAAGCCGAACAGAAAGTCTTCAACCGCCTCCAGCACTTCAAGAAGGACAAATCCAAAGTCTTCGCCGTGATCGGCTGCGTGGCCCAGCAGGAAGGCGAAAAAATCTTCGAGCGCGCCCCGCACGTCTCGCTCGTCGCCGGCTCAGCGAGCTACGCGAAGCTGCCGGCGATGCTCGTCCAGCTCGAAGCCGGCAACAAGCGCGTCACCGGCCTCACCTTCGAGGAAACCGACGCCTTCGATACCCCCTTCACGCGCCGCGACAACCCGCACCGCGCCTACATCACCATCATCGAAGGCTGCGACAAAGCCTGCTCCTACTGCATCGTCCCCTACACCCGCGGCCCCGAGCGCAGCCGCACCAGCCAGAGCGTTCTCGACGAAGCCCGCCGCCTCGCCGATTCCGGCTACACCGAAATCCAGCTCCTCGGCCAGAACGTCAACAGCTACCGCGACCCCTCCTGCGCCGGCTGGGATTTCGCCACGCTGTTCGACGCCGTGGGCAACATCAACGGCATCCGCCGCGTCCGCTTCACCACTTCGCACCCGCGCGATTTTGTGAAGCCCATCATCGACGCCATCGACTCCAACCCGCGCCTCTGCAACCACGTCCACCTGCCCGTGCAATCCGGCTCGACGCGCGTCCTCCGGTCGATG
>DASPQQ010000261.1:0-20576 GCA_035624885.1 Bryobacteraceae bacterium
CGCTGGCCACCCGGGGACTGTCCCCTTTTTCGCGTCCACAAGAAAGAATGGAGCCATCGTTCGGCGCGAAAAAGGCGGGCTGTCCCCCCAGCCGGAGTCCACGACCAAAATCGTCACCACTGGCGCCGCCGGCCTCGACAATCCCACGCGGCCAGCGCCGCGCCACGAAACCCTTTTCATGCTCCCGGGTGAAGCACCGCTTCATGCCCCCCCCGCTGGCACCTTTTTCGCCTCAGAAGTTTGCTGAAAATACGTGATTTCGCACGGCGAAAAAGGCTGCCCGGTTCTGTCTCTCTCTTGTAAATGGATTTCGCTCGCAGCCGCACCGGGCACCCAGGGACAGACAGCTTTTGCGCGCCACGCAAGTCACTCGAAATCAATGAAACCGTCGTCGCGGAAAAGGCTGTCTGTCCCTCCAGCCGCCGCCCTCGATCGAAGAAATCACTAACTCCCAACCAGCCTCAACAGCCACCACGCGGCCAGCGCCGCGCCGATATTTTCATGCCCGCCGCGTGACGATGAAGGCGTCATCCCGCTGAACTGTCCGGTTTTTCAGCCACCTGATAGAAGCGGCCGATTGAAATCCACCATTTCTGGTGGTACTCCACCACGGGGTTCAGCGATTTATCCATTTGTTTTCAACGCGCTGCAAATGGCAAGCAGCTTGCTTCCTGCCGGGGCAGGAGGTCCAGGGAAATGAAAACCAAACTGATCGGCGTTCTGGCTTTACTGGCGGGCAGCACGCTCTTTGCGGCTCCCAGGGTTGCAATCGGAATCGGCGTCGGCGTTCCGGCTTATGGCTATATGGCTCCCGCGCCTGTTTATGTGCCGCCAGCTTCTCCGGCTTATGGCTATGTTGCCCCGGCTCCGGTCGTTGTGCCTCCGGTGGCGGGTCAGGTCTGGATTGACGGCTATTGGGGCTTCGTCGGCGGAGCCCGCGTCTGGCATCCCGGCTATTGGGCTCCGCGCCCGGTCTTCCGCGGCGGCTTCCGCCGGTAACTACCAGGCGAGCGCGTAACTGTCGCCGCGCGGATCGGCTCCGGCACTGAGCACGCCTGTCGTCTGGTCCACCATCACGGCGCAGTTGGCTCCGAGGAACCACGGTCCGGTTGTCTCCACCACATGTCCGCGCTGCGCGAGAGCAGCGCGGACATTTTCGTCGATGCGCTCTTCCACCGCGATCTGATTCGGGTACGCCGTCTGCGGGAACTCGGTCGCCGGGAAACTGGTCGTGCTCCAGCGCGGCGCTTCAATCGCGTCCTGGATATTCATCCCGAAATCCACCACATTGAGAAACGTCTGCGCGATGCGCAGCGGCTGATCGTCGCCGCCCGGGCTGCCCATGACGAGGAACGGCTCCCCGTCCCTGAGCACAAGCGAAGGAGTCAGGGTGCTGCGCGGGCGCTTGCCCGGCATCAGCGCATTCGGGTGATTTTCATCGAGGACGAAGCAATCGCCGCGGCAATTGAAGATCAGTCCGGTCGAACCCATCGTCACGCCGGTGCCGAAGGCCGAATGCAGGCTGGGCGTCATGGAAACGCAGTTCCGGTGCTTGTCGACAATCGCGATGTAGCTCGTGTCCCCCACGTGCGAAGCGCTGCCGGCGAGGTTCGCCGAAAGATCAGGCGCATGCCGCACGCGCGATTTCGAGAGCACTTCCTCGAACGGGATGTGGATGAAATCCATGTCGCCGAGATAGCGCTCCCGGTCGGCGTATGCGAGTTTCGCCGCTTCGATGCACAGATGCAGATAGTCCGCCGAGTTATGTCCAAGCGACTTCAGGTCATGATTCTCGAGCAGATTCAGCAGCACGAGTTCCGTCGCGCCCTGGCAGGCGGAAGCGTTCTTGTAAACCTCGAAGCCGCGATAGTTGACCGAGATCGGCTCGCCCACCTGCGCCTGATAGCCCGCGAAATCCTCATAGCGGAAAAGCCCGCCGTGGGCTTCCGAAAACCTGGCGAGCGTGCGCGCGATCTCGCCTTTATAGAACGCGTCCCGATCGCCCATCGCAGCCAGCGTCTCGGCCAGATCCGGGTTGCGAAGAATGTCGCCCGCTTTGAGTTCGCGGCCGCCGGCGAAATAAATACGCTCCGTCTCGCGATACTTGTGCAGTTTCGCGGCGTGGCCGGTGACGAACTCCAGGAAATACTCGCTGACGGGAAATCCGTTCTTCGCCAGTTCCACGCCCGCGTAAGTGGCATCGGCGAAATTCATCGAGCCCCAGCGCTCGAGCAGCGTGTAACAGGCAGCGGGAACGCCCGGCACGGTGCCGCACAGCAACCCGTCGCTCACCGGAATCTTCCCGCCTGCGTTTCTCCGGTACCAGTCGATGGTCGCCAGCTTCGGTGTCGCGCCGGTGGCGTTGATGGCCCGGACCTTCTTCTCCGCCGCAACGTAGACGAGGATGTTCGCGTCGCCGCCGATGCCGGTCATCGCCGGGTCGGTCACGGCAAGCGCTGCCATGGCGGCCACCGCGGCGTCGAAAGCATTGCCGCCTTCAAGGAGAATCCGCTCCGCCGCCTGTGTTGCCTGCGGCTTCCTGGTGGAAATCGCGTAGCTGGTTCCGCGCAGCACGGGCCGGGTAGACATGGACCCAATATAAACCTCCCGCCCGGCGCGCGTCGCGTAATATAATTTGTTTGCAACCCGCCACATCCGGTAACCTCCGGGCTTCGGGAAGCCCCTCTCAAGATGGATGGCAGGAAGTGCTCCTGCAGGCGATACGATGGAACAAAGCAGACAAGGTGATATGAGACTCAAAATCGCAGCAGCAGCAATCGTGGGGCTGGCAGCGCTCGGGCTTTACAGCACCAGCGTTCTCGCGCAGGACGGCGGAAAGAACGCCTCCGACGGTGTTTACACCGGGGCCCAGTCCGACGCCGGCAAGGCCGGTTACGCAAGCAAGTGCGCCTCCTGCCACGGTGACGCGCTCACCGGCGGCGAAATGGCTCCGCCTCTGGCCGGCGGCGACTTCATGGCCAACTGGAACGGCCTGACCGTGTTCGATTTCTTCGACCGCGTGCGCAAGACGATGCCGCTCGGCAAGGAAGGCTCGCTGAACCGCGACGAGACCGCGCAGATCACCGCTTTCATCCTCAACTCGAATGGCTATCCGGCCGGTTCCACCGCGCTCGATACCCACGATGAAGTTCTGAAGATGATCAAGCTCGATACCAAACGGTAGAGCCGGAGTAGAATGTTTGACAGGCGCTCCCGGGGAAAGCCCTCGGGGGCGTTTTTATTTGGAGAGGTGAGAATGAAGAAGAGAATTGCTGCGGTCGCGCTGGCCGCAGCCGCGACGCTGCTGTTTGGCCAGGACGCAAAGAAGGCCTCGCAGGGTGTGTATACGAAAGAGCAGGGGGATTCCGGCAAGGCCCTCTACGGCGCGAAGTGCGCGTCGTGCCATGGCAGCTCGCTCGAAGGCGGTGACGTGCCGCCGGCGCTGGCGGGAGGCACCTTCATGGCGAACTGGGGCAACCTGCCGATCAGCGATCTGTTCAGCCGGATTCGCACCGGCATGCCTCCGGGCCAGGAAGGATCGCTGAGCCGCAACCAGACGGCGGACATCACGGCGTACATCCTCCAGTTCAACGGTTATCCCGCCGGACAGACGGCGCTGCCCACGCAGGACGAAGTCCTGAAGGGCATTACCCTCGATCCGAAGAACTGAAGACGCGGCTGAAAGAGACTGTGTGAGAACTGCACTCAGGGCCTTTGCTCCTGAGTAGCCACTGAGGAAAACCGGGACAGACTCCTTTTTCGCGTTACAAAAGCTCTGCGTGAGAGCCGGGACGGCGCGAAAAAGGCTGTCTGTACCGGATTTTCCGGACCACGCTCGCAGCCGAATACCCGTGAACCGGAGTTCTCACACAGACTCTGAAAGCCGCATCCCCGGGGATTGTGGATGCGGCTCCAGAGACTGTGTGAGAACTGCGCTCAGGGCCTTTGCTCCTAAGTAGCCACTGAGGAAAACCGGGACAGACTCCTTTTTCGCGTTACAAAACTTCTGCGTGAGAGCCGGGACGGCGCGAAAAAGGTTGTCTGTACCGGGTTTTCCGGACCACGCTCGCAGCCGAATACACGTGAACCAGAGTTCTCACACAGACTCTTCAGGCGCGTTTCGATCACAAAACAAACCCGCCCCCATGGCGACGGAGGAATCGTCGCCATGGGGGCGGGTTCGCTTTTACAGGAGATTGGAACTAATTCTTCGATTTCCCGGCCGGGGCTTCGGCTTCAGATTTCTGATCCCGCGAATATTCCGCTTCGCTCGAGCTGGCCAGCGCCGGAGATCCGGCATACGCCGGCTGCCCGCCGGGATAGCCCGACATCGACACGCCCGTCATGGTCTGGGACCGGCTTCCTCCTTCGGGCCCAAACGTGCTGGTACCGCATCCAGCGAGAATTCCGGCCATCAGTAAAGAGGCAGCCAAAGTCAGGTTACGCGTCATGTTTTTCGTCATCTGGTTTCCTATCTTATATCAGGGCTGTGCAAATCGGGCGCGAAGCCTGTGGGTGAAACGTGGATTGCCGCTGGCGACACCATATATGGAAAATAACGCTTGACGGGCACCACATCTTGGGCCAATATGGCAGATGTCTTCAATTTACCAGGGAGTAACACTATGAGCCAGACCGCAGTCGCCCAGTCCCAGAAAAACGAGCCGGCAGCCGCCCCAGCCTCGTCGAAATTCACCCCCAGCCGGAAGGGAATTCACGTTCCCCGGCACTTCACCGCTCGTCTCGAAGGCAAGAGCCCTTACGACGATCTGGTCTGGGAAAAGCGCAACGCGACCATCGGCAACGATAAAGGCTCGGTGATCTTCGAACAGCGCGACGTGGCGGTTCCGGCGGACTGGTCTCAGACCGCGACAAACATCGTGGCGAGCAAGTATTTCCACGGCAAGATGGGTTCGCCCGAGCGCGAATCGAGCGTGGCCGAGCTGGTGCATCGCGTGGTGGATACGATTGCGGACTGGGGTCTGGCCGGCGGCTACTTCGCGACTCCCGCCGATGGCGAAACTTTCCGCGATGAACTGGCGCACCTCATGCTGCACCAGAAAGCGGCCTTCAACTCTCCGGTGTGGTTCAACGTCGGCGTGAAGGAATCGCGCGGCTACGGCTGGTTCTACGACGCCGCCACCGACCACATCATCCGCATGACGAACGAAGCGAAGCCGCAGTGCTCGGCCTGCTTCATCGTTTCGGTCAAGGATTCGCTCGAATCGATTCTCGATCTGGCCAAGACCGAAGGCATGCTCTTCAAGTGGGGTTCGGGCACGGGCTCGAATCTTTCGGCGCTGCGCGAAGAAGACGCGATACTCTCGGGCGGCGGACGCGCCTCGGGACCGCTTTCCTTCATGAAGGGCTTCGATGCCTTCGCCGGCGTGATCAAATCGGGCGGCAAGACGCGCCGCGCGGCCAAGATGGTGATCCTCAACGCCGAGCATCCCGATATCCAGCGCTTCGTCTGGTGCAAGGCGAAGGAAGAAAAGAAAGCGCACACGCTGATCGAAGCCGGCTACGATCCTTCGCTCGACGGCGAAGCCTACAGTTCGATCTTCTTCCAGAACGCCAACAATTCCGTGCGCGCCACCGATGAGTTCATGCAGGCCGTCGTCGAAGACCGCGAATGGTGGACCCGCTCGGTCAATACCGGCGAGAAGAAAGACCGTATTCAGGCCCGCCATCTGATGCGCGAGATCGCCGATGCCACCTGGCAGTGCGGCGATCCCGGCATGCAGTTCGATACCACCATCAACAAGTGGCATCCCTGCCCCAACACGGCGCGCATCAATGCGTCGAATCCCTGCTCGGAATACATGTTCCTCGACGATTCGGCCTGCAATCTCGCCTCGCTGAATCTGATGAAGTTCGTCTCGGGCGGCCAGTTCGATGTGGAAAGCTTCCGCCGCGCCGTGGATACCCTGATCGTGGCCCAGGAAATCCTGGTCGATAACGCCGCTTATCCCACGGAAAAGATCGCGCAGAATTCGCACGATTACCGGCCGCTCGGTCTCGGCTTCGCCAATCTCGGCGCCATGCTGATGTCGTTCGGCATTCCTTATGACAGCGATCGCGGCCGCGATTACGCCGGCGCCATTTCGGCCATCATGTGCGGCCAGGCGTATCTGACCAGCGCGCGCATCGCCGAAACCACCGGCACCTTCCCCGGCTACGCGAAGAACGAAGAGCCGTTCCTCGAAGTGATCCGCATGCATCGCGATTCCGTGCACGGCATCAACAGCCGCAACATCCCGGCCGATCTCTATAACGGCGCGAAAGTCTGCTGGGATGAAGCGTACGCGCTCGGCAGGACGGCCGGATACCGCAATGCCCAGGTGACCGTGATCGCGCCCACGGGCACGATCGGCTTCATGATGGATTGCGACACGACCGGCATCGAACCGGATCTGGCGCTCGTCAAGTACAAGAAGCTGGTGGGCGGCGGCGTGATCAAGATCGTGAACAACACGGTTCCCGCCGCGCTCATCAAGCTGGGCTACACGCCCGAGCAGGTGGAAAAGATTGTCAGCCACATCGATTCCACCGGCACCATCGAAGGCGCGCCCGGCCTGAAGCCGGAGCACCTGCCGGTCTTCGATTGCAGCTTCCGCCCGCAGAACGGCACGCGCTCGATCCACTACATGGGCCATCTCAAGATGATGGGCGCGGTACAGCCGTTCGTATCGGGCGCCATCTCGAAGACGGTCAACATGCCGGAAGAATCCACGGTGGAAGACATCATGGAGACTTACATCGAGAGCTGGCGGCTCGGCCTGAAGGCGGTTGCGATCTATCGCGACAACTCGAAGAAAGTCCAGCCGATGAGCTCCGGCGCGGGCAAAGGCGAGAAGAAGGCCGTGGCCGCCGCGCCCGCGGTGAAGGAAGTAGCCGTCGAGAAGGTGGTTTACCGGCCGGTGCGCCGCAAGCTGCCCGATGAGCGGCAATCGATCACCCACAAGTTCTCGATCGGCGGCCATGAAGGCTACATCACGGTCGGCATGTATGAGGATGGAACGCCGGGCGAAATCTTCGTCACGATGGCGAAGGAAGGCTCGACGATCTCGGGCCTGATGGACAGCTTCGCGACTTCGGTCAGCTACTGCCTGCAGTACGGCGTGCCGCTGAAGTTCCTTGTCGACAAGTTCGGTCACGTGCGCTTCGAGCCAAGCGGCTGGACCGGCAATCAGACGATCCCGTACGCGAAGTCGATTCCGGACTATATTTTCCGCTGGCTGGCTTCGAAGTTCCTCGGCGCCGAGTACAACAACGTGAACGAAGCGGGCGAGACGGCGAGCCTGCGGGCCACGGAAGTGAGCCCGCAGGAAAAGCTCCCCTTCCCGGCGGTAGCAAGCGACGCCCCGCTCTGTGCGGAATGCGGCGGCATCATGACTCGCAATGGGTCCTGCTACAAGTGCGAGAACTGCGGCGGCACCAGTGGTTGCAGCTAGGGCTCATTTGCAACTCAAAAACTTTGGGACAGATCAAACTGGCACCTTTTTCGCCCCAGAAATTTGCTGAAAATACGTGATTTCGCACGGCGAAAAAGGCTGCCCAGTTCTGTCTCTCTTGTAAATGGATTTCGCTCGCAGCCGCACCGGGCACCCAGGGACAGACAGCCGCCGCCCTCGATCGAAGAAATCACTAACGCCCAACCACCCTCAACAGCCACCACGCGGCCAGCGCCGCGCCGATATTTTCATCCCCCGCGTGACGACGAAGGCCTCATCCCGCTGAACTGTCCCGGTTTTTCTGATACTTGCCTATCTCCGAAGATAAGAGACCATCGGCTTGGACCGACCATCACGCCGTCGACTTCCTGAATGCAGCGCGGTCCTTCTCTGTGCCTGGTGCCAGGTTCATCCGATGGATCAGGGACTGGAAGCGCGGATCGGCACGATGCTGGTCAAAGAAAGGCGGGCACTGAATCAGCAGAAGGAACACATCACGTTGCCGGTAAGCGCCTTCGAGCGATTCAAATAAGGCGTCTGTGTTCCCGACAGCGGCGTAATAGAGCGCCGCACCGACGGTGTCGCCAAATGAAGCGGCGAGGTTCCGCGCCAATTCCTGGCCTTGCTCGCGCTCGCCGACGCGGAGCGTGGCCAAAGCCAGCGTCCAGGAGCCGAGATGGAACCATGGCGCCAGTTCTACTACTCGTTTGAAACTGATAACGGCTTCCTGCGCCAGATCCGCCCCGAGCTGGGCCAATCCCATCATCAGTAACAACAAATAGTAATTCGCATCAATTTCGAGAGCTCCGCGGGCATAGTCGATCGCTTCCTGGTACCGTTTCGCATGGCACATGGACCAGGTCATGGATGTATGCAGCGGCATGGAGAGAGGGTCGGTCTCGAGCCCCAGCCGGCTTTGTTCGATTGCTTCCTGAATCAAACCGAGAGGCAAGAGGTACCAGTGGATATAGCGTATTCGCACCAGTGCAGGGACAGGCCTGGCTGCCAGCGCCGCCCGGTAGTGTTTCTCCGCCGCGTTCCAATCGTAATCGTACGCTGCAGCCATATAGCCAAACACGCCATGCGCATCGCTGTTGGCAGGATCGATGGCGAGCGCCTTCCCCGCAGCCGATTTTGCCGCAGGGGCCAGTTCGCTGGCCGGTTTTACACCGAACGCAGCGAATGCCGCGTAGACGCCCGCCAATCCTGCGTAAGCCGGAGCATAACCTGCGTCGATGGCAATGGTCTTCTCAAAGAACTCCTCCGCCTTCAAGAGACTGTCCAACGTCGATCGGGCGCGGTGGTACTGCCCCTTCAGGTAGTTCTGATAAACCTCTATGTTTACCAGTCGGGAGCGAGGCCCCAACTGCAGCTTGAGTGCTTCCGAGATCGCCTGCCCGATTTCGTCCTGAATAGCAAAGATGTCGGTGAGGTCACGGTCGTAGTGCTCCGCCCAGAGATGAGTGGCGTCGCTTGCGTTGATCAACTCCGCGGTAACACGGACACGATTACCGGCCCGGCGAACACTCCCTTCGAGCACATTGTTGACGCCGAGCACGTGGCCGATCCTCCGCACGTCCTCGTTCCTGCCCTTGAATGCGAAGGCCGAGCTCCGGGCAATGACTTTGAGACCCGGGATTTTAGCCAATAAATTCAGTATCTCCTCGGTCAGGCCGTCGGCGAAGTATTCATTCTCCTTTTCGGGGCTGATGTTCGCAAAAGGCAGAACAGCGATCGAGGGAGTTTCATCGGGGCGAGTGGGGCTTCCCTGTTCCAGCGCCGACCGAACTTCCTTCATGCTCTGGAACCGCTCGGCCGGTTTCTTCCGAAGGCATCGCGTGATGATCTGGACGAGACACGCCGGCGCCACCACACGCTCGGGTTCGTCCCGCAGCACCGCACAGAGCACCTCCGCGCCCGAATGCCCCCCGAATGCACGCTTACCCGACACCAGCTCATACAGAACTGCGCCAAAACTGAACACGTCTGACCGCTCGTCCAGCGGAAGTCCCGATGCCTGCTCCGGTGACATGTATCCCGGCGTCCCGAGGACCGTTCCCGGCGGAGTGGCTATGGGGACTGCTCCAGTGATCGCATCGCTGACTGTCGCTTCTTGGCCGTTCTTCATCAGCGCGAGGCCAAAATCCAGTAACTTTACGCCGGACGGCGTTACGAGGATATTGGCAGGCTTCAGATCGCGATGAATGATGCCTTTGGCGTGAGCCGCCTCCAACCCCGCCGCGATGCCCAGCGCGAGCCTCAGTGCTTCTTCCGGAGCCAGAGGTCCGCGCGGCGGTGAACCGTCGACGTATTCCATCACCAGATAATCTGACCCTATATCGTAAATCTGGCAAATATTCGGATGGTTCAGCGCGGCCACCGCGCGCGCTTCCCGCTCGAATCGGGGGCCGAACTCCTGAGCTGACACTTTGATCGCAACATCACGGTCGAGAATGGGATCATGCGCTTTCCACACGTGTCCCATACCGCCTCTCCCGATGGCGGAAATTATTTCGTACCGCCCGAGTTTGTCGCCAGGCGAAAGCAGCATAAGCCAGGTTCAGATAGTTTAGCTGATTAGAGGGCAGCCAGCTCAGAACAAAGACGTTCAGCGCGATGCTGGTGTGTCAAACCGGAAGGTCGGCGGCAAACGGGGAACACTGCGATAAACTGAAACCCACCGAGAGGAATTCCCGAATGCGTTTCGCTCTGCTTTCATTCGCCGCCGTCGCGCTCGCCGCCTCCGCCGCGGCCCAGTCGACTTTTCCCTACGATCACATCCACATCCTGACGCCCGACCCCGCCGCGTCGAGCAAGTGGTTTGAGACGAACTTCGGAGGCAAGCGCATCACTGAAGCGCCGGACCGCCTCATGTACGGCGCCGTCCGCCTGATGTTCATCAAACAGGCCAACGCCAGGCCGAGCGCCGGCAGCGTCATCGACCACATCGGTTTCTCCGTGCCCGATATCGACGCCAAGATGAAGCAGCTCGAAGCCAACGGCGTGAAGATCACGTCGCCGGTGCGCGCCATCCCCAATCTCGCCAAGGTCGCGTTCGTCGAAGACCCGAACGGCGTGCGCATCGAAGTCATCGAAGACAAGGATCTGATCGGCCTGCACCACATCCATCTGCGCACCCCGGATCCGGACGCCATGTTCACCTGGCTCCAGGCAAAACTCGGCGGCGAGAAGACCAAATTCAAGGGCCAGATGGACGCGCTGGTCTACGACGTTCCCGGCTTCAGCAAGGTCTGGATTCTGGTGCAGAAGGGCGATTCGGTGCCGAGCGAAGGCCACGCCATCGACCATATCGGCTGGCGCTCCCAGGGCCCGCTCAAGACGACCATCGACAATCTCCGCGGCCAGGGCGTGCAGGTCCTGACTGAACCGCGCCCGCTGCCGCTGCCGAATGGCCCGACGATCAACTTCTCCTACATCCAGGGTCCGGCCGGCGCCAAGATCGAGATCGTCGAACGGCCAGGGCTGAAGCCGGGCGAATAGTGTACACGAAAATCGTGTACACTTGACTCGTGAAGAACATAACGCTGAGCGCCGATGACCATCTGATCGATCTGGCCAGGCAGCGTGCGAAGTCCCGGCATCAGACGCTCAATCAGGCGTTCCGCGAATGGCTGACAGACTATACCCGAGACGAGGATGCGGGTCGCATTTTCGACGAGTTCTATCGCCGGATCGCTTACGTCGATTCCGGCGGGAAAAAGTTCACTCGCGAAGAGCTGAATGAGCGTTAAGGCTTTTCTCGACACGAACATATTTATCTGTTCGGTCGATCACAAGGATCCCCGGAAAGCATCCATCGCGCATGATCTGCTGCGCGATTGCATGGTGAACCATACCGGTGTAATCAGCTTTCAGGTCGTTCAGGAGTTTTTCAATGCGGCAGCCAGACACTTTCCCACGAGGTTCAGCTCCGAGGATGCGGTCGGCTACCTGACGACTATCCTCCGTCCATTTCTTGCCGTTCACTCATCCGTCGGCCTGTACGTGGAGGCGATAGGCATTAAAAGCCGTCATCGCCTTTCCTGGTACGATTCCCTGATTGTGGCTGCTGCATCCGAAGCAAAGTGCTCGGTCCTCTATTCAGAGGATTTCCAGCACGGATCGAAAATCAACGGCGTCCGGATTCAGAATCCGTTTATTGCATGATCTTCCTGTCGCAGGCGGCGATGCCGTCCTCGGCCAGCTTCACGCGCTTCGCCGTCTCATCGTTCTGCTCCGGGAAATGCTTCCAGCGCGCGAGATTCTTCTGGTAGAACATGCGCGCCCAGCCGTAATTGCGGTTGGTGAACAGCATGTCGCCGTAGAGTTCGTCGAGATCCGCCACGGCCTGCATGGCCGCGAGCGTCGGCTGTCTCGCCTCGAGCAACTGCTCCTGCAGTTTCTTCCCCTGCTCGATCAGCGCCGCGGCCTTGTCCTGATCGCCCGCATGAAACGCCGCTTCGGCCTTGCGATCGATCCCGTTCAGATCCTCGGTCGTCTTCGGATACCACGCTTCCTCGGTCGCGTCTTTCTTCGTCTGCTGAACGGGCGCGGTTGAAGGACCGCAGGAGACGGCGACAGCCGCCGCGCAGATCAGGAGTGTCCGCCGGCCCAATAGCGGTCTCTCGCCTGAACCACCAGGCCGGGGCGTTTGACGGTGAGCTGCAGTTTGCGGAATTGGGACACCTCGGTCGGACGGTCTGAGACGAAGCCGAGACTGTACTGGCTTCGCAGGTCTTCCTGAATCATATCGAAGATGCGGTCAAGCGTCTGCTTCTTCGAGACCTCATAGAACGCGCCGCCTGTCTCCTTCGCCATGCTGCTCAGCACGCTCTTGCCGTCGCCGCCCTCGTCGGAAAAATAAATCGAATAGACCAGCGTCGAAGCGCGGTGCGCGGCCTCGATCGAATCGAGCAGCGTCCCTTCGCTGCCGTAATCGACGCCGTCGGTCATGATCACCAGCGCCTTGCGGCCGGTCTGCTTCGCCATCACGTCTTCGGAAGCCTGCACCACGGCATCGTAAAGCAGCGTGCCGCGGTAAGGATCGCTCTCGAGCTGCTTGCGGGTCGGCGTATCCACCTGGGCGAGCGCATCGGTCAGATCGAACCAGGAATTGGTCAGCCGCTGGCGCGTCTGCACCGTGATATCGAACTGCGAGATGAACACCTGGTCTTTCTTCACCCGCAGGATCTGGTCGAGGAAACGGCCGCTCGCCGAGCGCTCCGCCGGCAGCAGCCGCACCTGGCTCATGCTGGTATCGACCAGCAGGCCGATGGTCAGCGGCAGATCGGTATCGCGCGTGAAGTACTGAATCTTCTGCGGGCGCCCGTCTTCGAGCAGAACGAAATCGTCCTGCGTCAGGTCGCGGACGATCTCCCCCTTCCTGGTCCGCACCGTGGCGAGAATATTGACGACCTGAACATTCGTCGAAAAGACGGGTTCCTGCGCGGAGGCGCGGAGGCCCGCCAGCGCGAGGCCCGCGGCGGAAACAAGGAATTGCCGTCGGGAGTGCATCAACTCTAATTGTGCACGGGCAGCAGAGTGGAATTGCTGGCTGCACCGCTCGCTTGTGAGACGGTGAGCTGGTGGTTTCCGTTGCTCATCGATGAAGGCACCCGGAAATTGATCTGGTAGAGTCCCACCGCGCCGGGCGTCAGACCCGCGAAACCGATCGAGGCCGGCGTGGAATCGACCGTCACGGACACGCCGGACGACGTTGGCATCTGGGCCAGAGGATTGGAAGGAGAGCCGCTGCCGGAGGCGACATTGACGTTGGTGGCTCCCATTCCCGCGAGGAAAACGACAATGGTTTCGCCCGGCTGGGCGGGAGACGAGCTGGTAATCAGCGCGCCGTTCGCATGCTCGGCAATGATTGTCGTATCGGAGTTGGCGGCGACACCGGGCGATGCCGGAGTCAGCTGAATGGCCTGCGGGGTGGTGAGCGCGCCGTTGGCTGAGATCACCACGTCATACTGGCTCTCCGCATCGAGCTCGAACGGAATCTGCGCGTTGATCTGGCCGGAGCTCGTGTAATAGAGCGGCGCCGCGATCCCGCCCACGATCACCTGCGTGCCGTTGACGGAGGTCGGAAGGGGCAGCGCGGCGGGCTGCGCCGCGGCCGAGGCCAGACCCGAACCGTAAAGCGCCACCACGGTGCCCGGAGCCAGCGCACCGCCCACCTGGGGATTGAACACGTTCAGCACCGCGTACGCGTTCAGCGAGGGCGCGACGTTCGGCAGCACCTCGCCCGCGAGCGTGGCCGTCGCAACCGGCAGGCCCGGCGCCGTGGCCGTCGTCGTGACCACGAGCGACGAGGAAGTGTGCCGCGGAACCCAGGTCGCTGCGTAAAGACCGGTCGAGCCGTCCACCAGCGGCAGCGTCAGCGGCGGGTCGCCGCTGCTGAAGGTCGCCACCACCTGCGCACCGGAGACGAAATCGCCGCAATCGTCCAGCAGATTGATGGCAACGGGCACCGGCCACGAAGTGGGCTCGGAGAAATTGTTGGCAAGCCCGGTCTGGCCGATCGCCAGAGTGGAAGGAGAACAGCTCACCTTCGGGCTGACATCGGCCGCGGCGCTGGCGGCCGGGGCTTTTGTCGAGCCCGAGCTCGGGGAAGTCACCACCAGAGTGACGTTGAGAGTCCGGACATCGGCGCCCGAAAACGCGTAGCTGACGGTCCCGCTATAGACCCCGGCGGCGAGTCCGGCGGGATTGGCCGTGATGGTCGAAACACCCGGTGAACTCGAGGATGCCGTTCCGACGGAAGGCGAAACCGAAAGCCACGAACCGCCGGTACTGGTGTTCACCGCGGCCTGATAGGTCAGGGCAGCCGTCGAGCCGGCCAGTACATTCGTGGTGCCCGTGACCGTCTTGAGCGTCGTGGTAGTGAGGACAATTCCGCCGGGATCCAGTTCGGGGCGCACCGGGTCCTGCGGGTGCGCGACGTTGAGGATCACCCGGTAGTTCTGCGGGGAATTGGTGACCCCGTTGGCTGCCATTTCGATCGTGCCGTAGTAAGTGCCGGGCGCGAGGCCGGCCGCGACCGAATCGTTGATCGAAAACTGTACGGTCGCGGCGAGCGAGGGCGTGGCCGTGCCGCTCGGGGTCGTGACCGCGAGCCATGCCGGCGTGGCGCTGGCCGTGGCGGTCCAGCTCACGGTTCCGCCGGTCGCCACCAGCCGGAACGAGCCCGTCGGCTTTTCCGGAGCCCCGCCCGCGGGCATCGTGAACTGACCGCCCGCCGAGCCCAGCCGCATGGACGGCTTGCGCGGCACCACCAGCGCGATGGGCGTTACCGCCGAGCCCGCGCCCGAATTCACCGTAACGTTCGCCCGGTACGAACCCGGGCTGAGCGAAGCCGGATTCAGATTCACGTTCACCGGCGATGTCACCCCGCCCTGGATCGCCGCGGGAGGCGCCGCCACCGTGCACCACGAGCTGTCGCAGGAGATGGAGTTCACCGCGAGCGAACCGCCTCCGGTGTTGCGCACGAGCAGCGGCTGGCTGAGAGTCTGGCTGGAAAGCGGCAGAGACGCGTCCGTCTCGTAACTCAGCACGTCGTTCAGGACCTTCAGCTTCGGCGGGCTCGGAGTCACCGTGAGGGTCACCGGCACCGTCTCCGCCTTGCCGGAGCAGGGAGCGCTCTGGCAGGTGATGTTGATCGTCGTCGCGTATGTCGCCGGGCCAAGCGGCAGAGCGGCGTCGGTAATCGCGGCCTGAATCGAAGCCGGCGTGGTCGATCCGCCGCTCACGCTCAGCCAGGTGACAGCTGGCGAGACGGAGACCGTGAAAGCGAGCTGCTCGGAAACCAGGCTCGACTGCACTTTGATGCTCTTCGCCGATGGCGGAGAACCGGCGGCCTCGGACAGCGTAAATGACAGGCTGCCTTCGGAGAGCTGAAGATCGGTCGTGGCCTGCCGGATGGTAATCGCCAGCGTCGCGGCCGCCTGGCTGTTGGCGGCATCCGTCACCGTCACTTTCATCTCGTAGGTCCCGGCAAGAGTGGGCGTGCCGCCCAGCAGCCCGTTGGTGCTGAGGTTCATGCCCGGCGGCAGCCCGGAGGAGACGGAGAACAGAAACGGCGATACCCCACCCGTGGCGGTCAGCAGGCGAGCCGGATACTCGACCGTCGCGATGCCGGATGGCAGCGGCGAGGGCGTCGTGATGGTCAGGCCCTGCGGATTCACCACAATCGAAAGAGGCGTGACGGCGGAAGTGTTTCCCTTCGCGTCCCCGGCGGTCACGGAAAAAGTAACCGGCTGCGTGTAGGGAGTCGAAGGCACACCCGAGAGCACGCCCGCCGGACTGAGCGTGAGGCCCGCCGGGAGAAAGCCGTCGAGCTTCCAGGTATAGGGCGCGGTTCCGCCCGAAGCCGTGAGGGTTACCGAATATGCGGCGCCAACCGAGGCCGCGGGCAGTTTGGCCGTGGTGACGGTAACCGTAACCGCCGGAGGGGTCTGAGCCGGCGCAAAGGCGCCAGACAGAACCGCCAGAAGGATGAAGACAGACGTCGTCCGTATGGATAACCAACACCCTGGCAATGGACGGCGGCAAAACATGTCGGCCTGTGAACTAAGTTATTGAGGTGGACGAAACGTTACAGACGAGTCCGCGAGCTCCAGTGCCGCTCAGCCCGTTATACTCGTTAGTTTCAAGGGCATGATGACAGTCCGGACGGCACACGCGAAAAGCTTCGAAAGCGCCCGCACCCGCGATTTTACCGAGTCGGTCATTCGCGAGATGACGCGCCTCGCGGTCCAGTACGGAGCCACCAATCTCGCCCAGGGCTTCCCGGATTTTGCTTCGCCTCCCGAGCTGAAACAGGCCGCCGTCGAAGCCATCCTTGCGGACCATAACCAGTATTCCATCACCTGGGGCGCCAAAAAGTTTCGCGACGCCATCGCGCGCAAGTATCACCGAACGTACGGGCTGGAACCCGACCCGGAACGCGAAATCACCGTCTGCTGCGGTGCGACGGAAGGAATGATCGCGGCGCTGCTCGCCGTCACCGATCCCGGCGACGAAGTGATCGTTTTCGAACCCTTCTACGAGAACTACTACCCGGATTCGCTCATCTGCGGAGTGGAACGGAAGCTCGTCACCCTCCGCGCACCCGACTGGACGTTCGATCCGGAAGAACTCCGCGCCGCCTTCTCCGAGCGCACCAAGGCCATCATCCTCAACACCCCGAACAATCCGACCGGCAAGGTTTTCACCCGCGAAGAACTGACCGTCATCGCCGGTCTCTGCCAGGAATTCGACGCCCTCGCCATCACGGACGAAATCTACGAGCACATCACCTATGGCGGCAAGCGCCACATCCCGATCATCACCATGCCCGGCATGCGGGACCGCTCGATTCTCATCAACAGCATGAGCAAAACCTTCTCGGTCACCGGATGGCGCGTGGGCTGGGCCATCGCTTCGCCCGCCCTGACCAATACCATCCGCAAAGTGCACGATTTCCTGACGGTCCATGCCCCCACCCCGCTGCAGATGGCGGGAGTCGTGGCCCTCGATCTGCCCGATTCCTATTTCGAAAAGCTGGCCGCGGACTACGATGCGCGCCGCCGGATCGCCGTCGGCATGCTGCAGAATGCCGGTTTCCATTGCTTTCTGCCCGATGGCGCCTATTACGTCATGACCGACGCGCGCCACCTCGGGGTCACCGACGACCGCGCCTTCGCCGAGTGGCTGGTGAGAGAGATCGGGGTTGCCGCCGTTCCGGGATCGAGTTTCTATTCATCGGACCAGGGAAACACGCAGTTGCGCTTCTGTTTCTGCAAGAAACCGGAAACGCTGGAAGAAGCTGGCCGGAAACTTGCCAAAGTGCCGGCAAGCATCGCAAGCTATTACGAAAGTACCAAAGGATAAAATTCAATCGTGGGAATCAGAGAGCGGCGGGACCGCCAGAAAACGCTTTTGCGCGCCGAGATCGTGGAAGCCGCGCGCGAGCTGTTTGTGAAGCACGGCTACGAAAGCGTATCCATGCGCCGGATCGCTGAAAAGATCGAGTATTCGCCCACCACCATCTATCTCTACTTCAAGGACAAGTCGGAGCTGATCTCGGCCATCTGCGAGGAGACCTTCGCGCGGCTGAACAAACGCATCGAAAAAGTCGTCGATTCCGCGCCCGATTCCGTGGCGGCGATCAAAGCCGGCCTGATGGCCTATATCGAATTCGGCATCAAGCATCCCAACCACTACAAGATCGTGTTCCTGGTCCCTCCGCCCGAGCGCAACGTCGAATTCGAGGAATCAGCCGGCTACCAGAGCTACCAGATTCTGTGCAAGGCCGTGCAGTGCGGCATGGATTCCGGGAAGATCATCCCGGGCGACGCCTCGGCCGTCAGCCAGGCCCTGTGGGCGGCGGCGCACGGCGTGACCGCGCTCCTCGTGGCACATCGCCATTTCCCCTTCGTCGATCACATGAAACTGGCGAAGATGGTGGTCGATTCCGCCGTCAATGGGGTTTTGGCCTGATTCGGGGTACAATCGAGTCTGGAGCGTTTGCCTCGCCCGCTGCGTGACGGCCCATCATTTTTGATCCAACACTCAAGAATGAGGGAGCTGGCCATAGATCGCCGGTGCGCTGGTCCCTGCCGGGGTAACAGCCGGTGGATGACCCCTAATGGCTTTCGGTTGGGTCCCACCCTTTACAAAAGGGGGTCAAAAACCGGGTCGAAGCCGGTGGGCGTGGTGGCTCCGCAGGACTTATTTGGCGGCTTCGAGTGCCGCCAGCTCATCCGGAGTGAGAACCCGGACGCTCGAAGCGGCAATCTTGCCGTTCCGGTCCATCCCCAGTTCATAAGCGACTTTCGTTCCGGGCACCAGATCCGTCGCCTGCCCCTGATGGAGCCGCGAGATGTGGAAAAAGATATCCTTGCCGCCGCCGTCGGGCCGAAGGAACCCGAAGCCTTTTTCCTCGAAATAGGTCATGATCGACCCGATCTGGTGCTCAGGCAGACCTTCCTCCCCGGATTCATCCTTTGGAGGCGCAGCCTGCTGCGGGCGTCCACTCTTGTCCCCGACGCCCTGCTTCAGTAACGCGAGGTCTTCTTCCGTGAGTTCCGCCGGCTGGCTGACTGCCGTCGGCATCTTCAGGTTGGGGTTCTTCTTCAGGGACTCTTCAAAGAGGCGTCTCTGTCGGGCGTTCAACTTCGGATCCTTTTTGGGTCGGGGAGGCTATGCGGTCGCGACAACCTTCGCCTTGCGTGCACGTGAAGCGCGCTTCTCAGCCGGCGGCTGACGATCGCTCTTCTTCAGTGCTCCCATGACCATCGTGGTGACGAATTTCTTCTCACCATGGTCGTCAAACTTGATGATGATTCGTTCTTCCGAACTGGACAGAACGGTACCGAGACCGAATTTCGAGTGCTCGACCTGAGCGCCCTGATTAAAGTTAGCCATGATTATTGCGGAATCACTCCCGTGAAGTCGATCGAACCAACGCGAAGTGGAAGGAAGGCGGTCAAACTACAATTCCATAGTAGCATAAGTACTTCCAAATATGGTGCTTGACCGGATCCGGGCCTGGCTCGAGACGGAGCACGTCGCGTTTCGTGAGGTTCATCACGGTCCGACCCGCACCTCCGAGGAGTCCGCTCTGGCCCGGGGCGAAGAGCTGCGCGTCGGCGGCAAAGCATTGCTTCTGAAGGTGGATGACACCTTCCGGCTGTTCGTCATGAGCGCCGCCAGAAAGCTCGATTCCGCGGCCATCAAGCAGCGCTTCGGCTCAAAAAAGTTGCGCTTTGCCACCCCCGAAGAGCTGATGGAGCTGACCGGTCTGGTTCCCGGCTCCGTCCCGCCCTTCGGTCCGCCGATCCTGCCCTTCCCGCTCTACGTCGACCCTTCCGTGCTCGCCAACGACCGCGTGGCCTTCAACGCCGGCTCCCTGACCGATTCGATCGTGATGCCGGTCGCGGACTACGAGCGGCTCGCGTCGCCCGAAGTCTTTACTTTCACCTCGTGACGCACCCGCCAGAGCATCCGCACCGCGGCCCCGAACATGGCTGAAATCGGCCCGCAGCCGGCGATCGCGGTCTGATACCAGCTCGGCCGCGAAAGCGATTCCTGCTGCATGGAAAGCACGCTCAGCCCGACCATGAGAATCCCCAGACCCGAGACGTGCGGAAACTCGTGCGCCCCTGCGATCCAGGCCGTCAGAAATCCGCAGATGCCCGCGGCAACCACGGTCCATGCCACGGTCATGAACAGATAGCTGACGCGCGTCGCATCCGCGCCGGTCTGCAGCCCGATCATCGGGATGAGCTGCAGCGCCCCCACAAACAACCCAAAACCCACCGCCACGCTCGCCAGACTGCGAACGATCCTCACCGTTTCTGCACCTCGTTCTGAATCGCTTCGAGCTCGCGGCCCGCGTCGGCCCACTTGCCCTGGCTCGTGAGCTGGCGATAGCGCTCGAGGTGCTGCCGGATGCTTTCGATGCGCGGATCGGACACCGGAGGAGCCGGCCCTCGAGCAGGCGCGGCCTGTGGTTGCGGCTGAATCGGCGCCGGCGCTGCTCCCGGGCCTCCGCCGCCGCTCAGTTGCGCCAGAGCCTCTTCATACGTATCGGTGTAAATGAGCCGGTTGCCCACCGCCAGCACCACTTTCTTCAACTGCGGCATGCGCGCCTGCGTGGCCTGCAGATAAAACGGCGAGACGTAGAGGAACGTATCGCCCACCGGCAGCACCAGCGTCTGGCCCTGCAGCACCTGCGAACCCTGCTGGTTCCACAGCGTCAGGTCTTTCGAGATGTTCTGGTCCTGATTGATGCGCGCGTTCACCTGCATGGGGCCCAGAATCAGCTCCTGCTTGGAAAGCTGGAGCACCACCACCTCACCGAGCTTGTCGCCGTCGCAGCGCGCCAGCATCACGCCGATCAGGTTCTCCTTCGAGAGCGGCGTGAACGTGGTCATCAGCAGGAATTCCGGCTTCGTCTCGCCCGGCAGCGTGGCAAAGACATACGCCGGACTCACCGGCCGCGGCTCCGCATTCTGGCCCGATGAATACCGCGCCAGTTCCCACACGTCCTCGTTGTTGTAGAAAGCCTGCGGGTTCTTCATGTGATAGACGCGGTACATGTCGGACTGCACGCGGAACAGTTCTTCGGCGTACCGT
>DASPQQ010000262.1:0-11756 GCA_035624885.1 Bryobacteraceae bacterium
TCTCAAGGCGTTCTACTCGATGACGGGTTGTCCGGTGGTCATCAATACATCGTTCAACGTGCGCGGAGAACCGATCGTTTGTTCACCCGAAGACGCTTACCGCTGTTTCATGAGAACCGGCATTGACATTCTGGTGATGGAGGAGTTCATCCTCCGCAGGGACCAGCAGCCGGACGCACCTTCCGGCACGGAGTGGATGGAGGAATTTGAACTTGACTGAGCAGGAAAAAATCGACCGGGCACTCGACGCTCTTTTCGAGAAGATCGCCGGCAACAGAGCGATCGGCATGCGAACCGCCATGCAGCCGGATCCGGCCCGCGCAACGTATTTCACGGAACCACTCCGTTCAACGATCAGTCGCAGGGACATGGAACGGATTGAAACGAACGGCATCCTCAGCGAGATGACGGAACTTCTGTCTGACCTGCCGGATGGACTGCGGGAAGATATTCTGACGAGGCTGTCCCAACTGGCCGCGATGTTTGTTTCGGAAGAAGACGATGGCCCTTCCGAGCCTCCCTCGCTGGTCTACGCATTGCATTAACGGGAGCGCGCCATGAAGCGGACCATCATCAAAGTTTTCGATACGCTCGGGGCTTTCGCGATCGGGAACGCAGTGCAGAAAGCCTTTTACCGAAACGGGTTTGTACGCGTCCTCAACTACCACGAAACTCCGGAGATGAGCGCACGCCGGTTCCGCGATCAGTGCGCTTTCTACAGGAAGCACTTTCATCCGGCGACACCGGAAGATCTGGAGAGTTGCATCGCGGGATCGTGGCCGCATGAGAAACCCGGATTGGTGATAACTTTCGATGACGGGTTCCGCTCGAATTACGATACAGCAGCGGGCATTATCGAGGAGTTCGGGTTCCGCGGGTATTTCTTCATTCCGGTCGGATACATCGCGGAGACGCGCGAAGAAGCGGATGAGCGTTACATGACGCTGGCAAAGGAAGGCGATCCCGAACCGCGCATGACATGGGACGATTGCCTTGATCTGGCTGTGCGGGGCCACCGCGTCGGCGCCCACACGCGAACACACATCCGTCTGAAGGACGGGCTTACGAAGGATGTTCTGCGCGATGAGATTCGCGAATCGGGGCGTGACATTCGGAAGCGAACCGGGCTCGAGGTGAAGGATTTTTGCTGGGTGGGCGGCGAGGAATGGAGCTACGGACTCGATGCGTACCGGGAGATTCTGGCAGCCGGCTACGAGCGTTCTTTCATGACCAACCTGCTGCCGGTAACACCCGGCACGGATGCCCACTGGATACAGCGGACGAACATCGAGTCGAACTGGCCTCCCGAGCAGGTGCGGTTTTATCTGAGTGGCTTGATGGATCTGGCGTATCTGCCGAAGCGGCAGCGCCTGCGAAGGAAGCTGGCCGCTAAGGAGTCCGGCGCGCGGGTTTGTAGCCGAGGCTGACGACGAAACCGTTCTTATCGCCGCCGAATTGGTTCAGCGGACGGCGGTAGCCTGCGCTTAACGTGAAGCGGCGTTTGAAGACGGCGCGCGGGCCGAGAGTGAGATCGACCGGGTCTTCGGGACCGAAAGTCGTGTTCGGTGTGTGGGCGCCGACGAAGATGTCGGCGGTCGATTCGGCGACAAACTGGATGCGCGTGGAACGCGGCAGCACGAGCGCGAAGCCAAGAGGGACATCGCTCGCAAGGCGGTAGACGCTGATGTGCGCGGGCTGGCTGATGTAGCGGTATCCGGCATTGAGCGTCAGTTCGGCGAGATCGCCCACATCACGGCTGAGGATGCCGTCGAAGCCACCTTGCAGATCCGCGGTGCCGACCGGGTGCGTTTCGAGAAACGTGATGGCTTTGTGGATGGGCAGATCGAAATAGGGGCGGATGGCGAGGCTGAAGGGCGCGCCCTTCGACTCGGACAGGAGCTTGAACTTGAGGCCGAAGAGGATATCGCCCGCGGCGCTCGCGGAGGAGACGAGTCCGGCGAAGGGATAGAGATCGAAATAGCCGGCGGCGCCGGTGAGCGCGCCGGTTGGGCTTGCCGGGGAGCGCAACTGCGGCACGATGCTGCTGCCGGGCATCAGTTCGGAGGCGAGCGGCGGCGAGCCCGGGGTTTTGTTTCCGAAATAGCCGAGGGCCTGCTGGCCGAAGCTGAGTTCATCGGGGCGGCCGGTTGAGACATCGCGGTTGGCTTCGAGGCTGATGCCGAATTCGATGCGATCGGTGATGCCGATGGCGCCGCCAACGCCCGCGGTGCTGATGACGAGATCGCCCGGATTGCGGTTGATGCGGTCGTACCAGGCGGAGGCGACGGTCTGGTGCTTCTCGAGTGTGTCGGCGGTGAAAACTTTCCAGACGCCGGTGTTGCCGTAGATCGTGGCGGTGGGCGGCGGTTCGTTCGATTCGGGTTCGGGCTGCGGCTGTGGCGCCGGCGCGGGCGGCGGTTTCGGGTGTGGTCCGCCGGATGTCGCGTCGGCGTGGCCGAAGAAGCGGATGCGGACGACGAAGTGGCGGCCTTCATCGCCGAGAAATTCGCCGAAGCCGGGCGCGCCGGCGACGTTGTTGACGGCGGTGGGATTGCGCGCGCCGGTGAGATTGTCGACTCCTCCGCGCAGCGCGAAACGGTAGCCGCCAAGCGTGATCATGCGCTCGATGGCGAGATTCAGATCGAAATTGACCGGATAGCGGTACGAATCGACGAGGCCCTCGACTAAGCCGAACTGGTCGCGCACGGAATAGGGGAAACCGCTGCGCAGGTTGGCGAGGACGGCGATCGACCAGTTTTTGAACGGGAGGGGCAGCCAGGCCCAGCCGAGCAGGCGGTTGGGCGCGTTCCAGGGCAGCGGCGCGAGATAGGGAAGAACCTGCAAGGGCTCCGGCGCGGCGGCGTCGATGAGCGCGTTTGAAACCGCGCGCGAGTGCGTGTAGGCAGCCATCCATTCGTACTGGCCGGAGAATTTCTGGCGGATGGAGAACTGGACGGAATCGAAATCGTCGCGGCGGAGGCTGGTGAGTTCGTACGTTCCGGCGGATGAGCCTCCGGGGAGCGGGAGGAGCGAGGGCGGCGCGTAGAGATCGGCGAGATTGGCGTAGATGAGTTCGTCCGTGCCGCGGCGGCGCAGGTATTTGCCGGAGAGAAAGACGCGAGAGGTGAGGCGGTAATCGAGATCGAGATTCCAGTTGGCGGCGCGCGGCATCTGGAGATGCGCGCCGGTGGTGGTGAAGGTGGTCTGCTGCGGCGGGGTCAAAGGCGTGGTCGTGGTGGCGATCTGGTCGAGCGGGAAGCCGAACAGATCCATGGTGGCGGTGTCGCGCGTGATGGCGTAGCCACCTGAGACAGTGGCGCGATCGGAGTGAAGCGGGGACCAGGAGAAGCCGAGGCGCGGCGACCATGCGGAACGGCCGATGCGCTGGTCCCAATCCTGGCGGATGCCGGGCGTGAACTCGAGACGTTTGACGGGGCGCCAGGTATCGAGGAGCCAGGAGGAGGCGTCGACATCGCTGACGCCGAAGGAAGCGGGCGCGCCATAGAGAGTTTCGGAAAGGAACTGGCCGGAGAGGCCGAGGACTTCGTAGCCGGTGCGGTGGAAATCGCCGTTGTAGTGGATGCGATCGGCATCGGCGCCGGCTTCGATGCGATGCTCGCCGAGCCAGTGGAACTGCGGAAGATAAGCGTGCGCCAGCGCTTCATCGCGCGAGGCAGTCTGGCGGGAATTCTCGAAATTGTTGCCGGAATTGCCTTCGGGTGAGAAGACGTAGAGGGCCTGGCCCTGCGGGGTCTGGGTGAGTGAATAGTTGTTGCGCGCGTAGCCGAATTCGATGAGCGCGCCGCGCATGAAGCTGATCTGATCCTTCACGCTGCCGAGGTACTGGCGCGTATCGACGGTGAGAGTGGTGGGGACAGGATTCAGCGGGCCGAGGCCGATGCGGCCTTCGTTATCGGTGTTGATGAGGAAGTCGGCGAAGAGGATGTTGGCGGAGGTGAGGTTGAACTGGGTGTGGAGGATGTTGGTGGCGAGCCAGCCGCTGCGTGTGTTGGCGTTCTTCGGCAGGCCGTTGACGATGGCCTGGCTGTATTCGAGACCGGCCATATCGGAAAACCAGGCCTTGTGGCGAAGGATGGGACCGGAGATGCCGGCGCGCGGATACCAGTTGCCGAGATGAAGGCCCTGCTGGGTGCTGAGGCCGGGAATGAAATCGGTTGCGGTGTAGTGGAGAGTGTCCGCGCCGCTGGCGGTGTTGATGGCGAGAACACCGGCCGAGCCTTTGCCGTATTCAGGCGAATAGCGGCCGGAAGAGAGATCCGCGGAGCGGATGCCTTCGACGGGCAGCGCGGTCTGGAACTGGCCGGAGATGGGATTGGTGAGATTGAAGCCGTTCAGAAGATAGAGAACCTGGCTGGTGGAAGCTCCGTTGATGTGCGGGGCGCCGGTCGTGTCGGGGACGATTTCGGGCAGAAGCTGCAGGCTGCCGAGGAAGCTGTGGCTGTTGGCGTAGGGAATGTCGTTGACTTCGGTTCCGCTGAGCTGCGACTCGTGTTGGATGGCTGTGGGTTCAACGGCTGAGGTTTCTTCATTGACGTTGGCCGACTGGAAAACTTCGCGGATGGAATTGACGGTGATGGTGAGTTCCGCGGGAGGCGCGGCGACCTGGATGGGACGATCGCGCAGGGCGTAGAAGCCTTCGCGGTCGACGGAGAGAAGGTAATCGCCCGGGGCCGGAAGGGTGATATTGAATGCGCCGGTGGGGTCGGTTTGGGCTTCGACGACGGGCGAGGCGGACGCCGTGGGATGGACTGCGACGTGGGCATCAGCCACGGGTGAGTTTTCTTCGTCGACGACGCGGCCGGAGACGGCGATCTGAGCGGCGCAATGGCACGCGAGGGAAAGAAGAACCGCAATCAGATGGAGCTTGCGCCGGGCCGCCATCACGACACCCTCATGATATCGGCAGGTGCGGGGCGTCTGTCGGGTTCGCCGGGATGGTTCCCGGGTCGGGTCTGTGTTTTCAATCCGTTCCAGGGTTCGTTTGTTTATTTTTGATTTCGATGTTTGGTTTTCCTTCGCCGTTTGGTGCAGCGATGGAATGGTGGCGGCGAGGATTGCCGTGTTCCATGCGCCGCAGTTGGGGATCATTGCGACTGGAGCGTAGCATGGACGCGGCGGGAGATTGGCGGTAGTCCGGCTAAGTTATTGGAGCAACGGGTGCGATTTTTTGTGACCGGGGAAGAAATCACCGGAAGTGCAGCGCCCGGGGCCTCTCGCAGGCTGTTACAACTTGCCGGGCGGCCGGTGCGGCAGCGTCTGCTTGTAAGAGCGCTGCCCGCATTCCACGCAGCGATAGAAGGCTCCGATGAAAGACATCAGAATTTCGGCCAGACCTTTCAACCGGGAAGGCCTCACGGTCGTCGAACCGCACCATGCACACTTGTACGAAGCTGCCATAAAAGCCTCTCTGGAGGGATGATTGCGTGAATTCGCGGTCCGGTGGTGACGCCGCGCGAACAGCCGGCGCCCGGGAGGCATATCGCGATCGCGATTGCGGACAGCATGACTTACAGCCCGTTGCTTCGTCACCCACGAGTCTAACGGGACTTTCGTAGAACTTTCGTAAAGATGTTATGGGGATTCTGGCGCGCTTACTGCAGGGCAGCGGTTGCGGCGGCCGGCGCGCCGGCGCGCTGCGCCTGCCGCTCTCTCAATCCACGGCGGATGAGTTCGATATCGTCATCCGTGAGATCGAGGCGCCAGAGCATCTTCTCCACATCGCTCGAACTCCATCGCGCGCGCATGACGCCCTCCCCGGCGTGCTGCGTCTCGCCGCCTTCGAGCAGGTGTACGATTTCGTGCGCGATCACGTAGCCGAGCAGCGCGGTCCTCTGGTCTCCGGCGGCACCGGCGGCGGCGTTCACGCGGTCGAGGTAGACTTCGGCGTCACGGCCGTCGAGGGGATGGGCGCAGCCGAGAACGCGCGCGGGGAGATTGGCCGGACCTGTCTTCAGGACGCGCACGCGGATGGCATCGGCCGGACATCCGTTCAGGCCGCGCCACTTCGTGCGGATTCCGATGCGGCGGAAGATGGCGGCAGGCCCGGCCACCACCAGGTTGTAATCGCTGATATCGCCGCTGACGCAGACGGTGAGGGATGGAGTTTCAGGTTGTGACGCTGCCGCGCCCGGGAGTGAAGCACCGAAGATTCCTGCGATGACGAGAAGAAGAGTTCCGCACTTCATATGTGGTTGCATCGTAGGGTTGAAGGCCGGAGCGTCTCAACGAAAAACCGGCGAACGCGGGCGCGCGACCGATGACCGCCGAAAGCTGCCGGTCAACCGCGAAAATCGCGTGGTTCAGACGTGCGCACCGCGCCCGAGCGCGCTCGCAGGTCGCGATTACGCGATCAGCAGGGGATACGCGCGCTGAGTGCCGGATATCCCGCGCCGGGCGTTTTTCGGGAACATTTGCTCCGGTTCGTCCGTTAGAGTTATTTCGCCGGGGATGATGCCATGCAGGCAGCCATAACCGTGCAGCCTTACTGCACGGGACGGCGATTCCATTCAATGCGAACGCCGCATTCCATGACGGCTACATCGCATCTTCGGCGAAGATGGCGAAGGCCGCGGCGGCTTACGGGGCGACAGCTCTGCTTTCGAACCACTCCGAGTTCGATGACGCCTTTTACAAAGCGCACACGGCGGCCAGCCGGCAGGGAGACGAGGCAAATCCGTTCGATGTTGGAGCCGACGCGGTTGCGCGTTACTTCAAAGTGGTGCAGTACCTGCACCGAGGCTGCGAAGCTTCGGGCGACGGGACGGTAACGGGAGCGGGCGCGCAGCGCCTTCTCCGCGAGTCCGGGCGGCTGGGCATCAGCCTACCGGATCAAAGAGCTGTTCCAGACACGGCACAGGAGCGCTTTCAATTGCGCGAATTGCCTCGGTCCCAGTTCAGCGCTCCACTCCTGCTCGATATCGCGAAGAATGTCGATTATTTTCGCGAATGCGGCCCGTCCTCGTCTGGTAAAGCGAACGACTCGCTTGCGGCCCTCGGGCGGGGCCGTGACCCGAACGACATAGCCGAAACCTTCCAGGCTGCCGAGCAGTTGGTTTATCGCCTGTTTGCTGATGCCCGCGCGCTCGGCCAGAACGCCCGGACTGACACCGTCCGGACCCGGAAACTGAAACACAGCGATATGGGGAAGCCGCAACTCATCGAAGCCCGCGGCATTCAGCCCCTGGATGATGCGCCGGTGGATGGCCTGAGCCGGAACGCGCAGCAGGGCGCCGATCAGCATGTCTTCCGTTTTCACGGGCGGAGTCGCGGTTGTTGACACTTTGGTAAAGTCCGTTTACTATTGAGAGCGGTAAATGCAGTTTACCAAAAGGAGGCTACTTGCCACAACCTTCAACGGGCGTCCGCGCCAATCCTTCCGATGAAACCATTGCCGTGGGTGGGCTCGCGGTGCGGTTCCTGCTCACCGGCGACGACTCGAACGGCAGCGTCGCGGCTTTTGAGCTCACCGTGCCAGGTTCACAGCGTCTGCCTGCCCCGGCGCACAGCCACGAGCATTACGAGGAGACGATCTACGGCATGGAGGGAGTTCTGACCCTGACCGTGGACGGAAAGGAAATCGAAGTGTCGCCGGGCCAGGCTCTCTGCATTCCGCGAGGCGCGGTCCACCGCTTCGACAACCATGGGAAATCCGACGCGAAGACTCTCTGCGTGATTACGCCCGCAGCGATCGGTCCGCTCTATTTCCGCGAGGTCGCGGCCGTTTTGAAGGCGGCGGGTGGCGGCCCTCCCGACCGGACCAGGATGGGTGAGATCATGCGGCGCCACGGTCTGAGGCCCGCTCCGCCTGAAGCGTAGCGCAGCGCAGCCGGATCCAGCGATTCGTCGCCGTTGGCGCGCGAGCGCACCGGGATAGAGCAGAGCCGTCAAAGTGCCCTGCCGCCGAACTCGGGAGTTTGTTATCTGCCCGGCCCCGCCGGGCGCGGCATTTTCCGCATGCCGTTGACCACGGGCGGGAAGTCTTTGAGTTCGTTGTAGACCTCGCTGATGAAGCGGTCCTTGCTTTCCTGTGTGTCGCCGAGCGTGGTGGCGTCGCAGGGCGCGGTCAGGTCGGCGGCAAGCACGTCGTTGAGCGATTTGCCTTCATCGCGCAGCGCCTGCACTTTGGCCAGGATATCGACGATCATGGCGCGTTAAGGCAGGAGGTCTTTCTTCGTCACGAGCGTGCCGTGGCCGGGAACCAGGATGGTGTCCGGGCCGGCGACCTTTTCGATGAGATCGACGGCTTCGATCATGCCTCGGATGGAGCCGCCGTTGTTCTGGTCGGCAAAGGGATAGCCCAAGTTGCGGTAGAAGTCTACTGACAGGTCGCCGACGGAATGCCGGCGGCTTCGGGCGGTCGAGGCGAGCCCAGCATTTCGTTGCGCAGATTCTCCTGGGAGTAGATGACAGCGCCCTGTCTGGCGAAGAAGGCGTTGCCCCCGGTGTGATCGGGGTGGACGTGGGAATTGACGACGATTTTAACCGGCTCTTTGGTGAAAGTGCGGATGACGTCGAGCGTCTTCGAGGCGAGCCGGGGATCTTCGGTATCGACCATGAGGACGCCATCAGGGCCGAAGAGCACGGCGACGCGGCCGCCGGCGGCATCGGGATGGCCGGAATCGAGACCCGAGGAACCGTGGAGCAGATAGAGATTCGGCGAGAGTTTCTCGCTCACCATCATCTGGATCCTGTCCCACGGGATCTGGTAGCCCTGCGGGAAGGTGAAAGGTCCTTTGGCGGGCGGGACAACGGTGATGGGGTAATGTTCCTGCGCCCGCATGCAGGGGGCAGCGGCGGACATGGCCACGAGTGCGAAGGGGAGAAGCACCCGGCGATTCATGGCGTTCTGGCCTCCAGTGCCTGGGTTTTATGTTGTCGGATCTGAGACGGGAGGGTTAGACGCCTGAGACTTTTTCGCTCTCACACCACTGAGCTATAGTGAACCCAGTGCCCCTGCCTCTTCAACAGTTTCTCGCCGTGGCCTTGCCCATCATCGTGGCTTTGTGGATCGCCTCGTGGAGCCAGAACAAGCGTTTTGACGATGTGAACAGGCGCATCGACGATTTCAATAAACGGTTTGATGATTTTAACAAGCGCTTCGATGATCTGCGTGAGGAGATCAGGGCTTTACGTACGGAAATCGCCGTCCGGTTCGAACGAATCGAACAGAAGCTGGAAAGCTTCGATCACCGCATCGTGCGGCTCGAAGAGCGGAGTTCGCTCATCCGCTGAAGTTCGCGGTTACACCGTGACGAGCGCCGAAAATTGATAAACTGACCGCCAATGGCACGAAATCCTGATATTCCGATGGCGCGCGCGGAGCGGCGTTCGTTTTTGACCGGGATGACGGCGGGCACGGCAGCTGCCGCTGGTCTGGTGGTGGGGCGCGTGGCTCTGGCCGACACCGTCGCGACTCCGAAGTTTGAGCCCGCGCTGCACGACCAGGACAAGTGGATGGATATCGGAACGAAGCACCGCTTCCTGCTCGATACGCACGCGCCGGAAGGCGTCGCGAACGCGCTGCTGTGGGGCGCGAATTACATCCGGACCAGCCAGTCGGCTTACGGAGTGGCGGCGTCCGATATCGGGTTCATCATCGTGGTTCGCCACCGTTCGGTGTCGTTCGGCTATAACGACGCGATGTGGGTGAAGTACGGGGCGATCATTTCGAAGCAGCTCAATTTCCTCGATCCGAAAACGAAGGAAGCGCCGAAGACGAACGTCTACAACTACGGCGAGGACGGGAATCCGCGCGGCACGTGGGAGTCGATGGCGAAAGCGGGCGTGCAGGTTGCGGTCTGCTCTTCGGCGACGCGTTCACTGGCCGCCGGGCTCGCGCGTGCGACGAACCAGGATGTGGAGGCCGTGGTGAAGGAACTGAGCTCGAACCTGGTGGCGAACGGGCGGATGGTTCCGGCGGGAATCATCACGGTGGCGCACGCGATTGAAAGAGGCTACGCGCCGGTGGCGGCGGCGTAGTTACTTCTTCGGGTTACTTCTTCTCAGGCCCGAAATTCTTCGCCAGATACTTCACGACAATGTCGAACTCGGCGTCGCTGAGCGTGGCGCCCGTGGCGACCATCTTGTCGACTTCGACAGCCCACTCCTCTTCGGTCTTGCGCTCATCGGTCACTTTGTAGAGGCCGTGGCAGGAGGCGCATTGCTTCTGGACGAGTTCCTTGCCCGGACCATCGGGAAGGTCGGCGGCCGGCGAGAGAGCGGCGGCGAAGAGGGCGAGTACAACGGGCTTCATGGCTGGAATTCTACAGCCGGTGCAAGCCCGCCGCAACGACAAACGGCCGGTCAACCGATGAAGCCGATGGTGCAGGTATCGGTTCCGACGGTGGTCTTCGTCAGGATCCTGCCTCCCGCCGATTCGATGTTCAGGATGTCGCCGGACTGCGGGTTGGCGACGGCGTTGCCGGGTCCGCAGGCGAGCGCGGAAGTGAATGTGACGGGCGTGAACTTCGGCAGCGATGAGATGGGCTCGCCGCCATCGGGCGCTTCCAAGATCCACTCGCAGGATTGCCCGTTGAAGCTGGCGCCGGGCGGCGGCGCGAGAGTGATGGAAAAGTGCTTGCCGGTGTTTTCATTGGCGAAGCTGATGGAGCCGCTCGCGGTGCCGTTGTACTGCACCGAGCAGTAGACCTGATCGCCCGGGCTGACGGCAAAGTTGCCGATGTTGGTCTGGTAAATGTAGCCGGGGGAACTGGCCTGCGGCGGCGCGAACCATTCATACCAGGCGACGTAAACGGGAAGCGCGAGGTTGAACGGCGGAATCAGCAGGACTCTCTGCTGCACGCCGGCCTGCAGCACGTCGTTCGAGTAGAAGAAGCCGTCGAGCCCGACCCACGAGGACGAGTTCCATCCTCCTTCGCTACCCTGGGGTTCGGAAGGCTCGCTGACGGTGGGAATCTTCCAGTAGCCGATGATGCTGGTCCATTTGCCGGTTTTGGTGCCGGCGCCGGACCAGACCGTGCCGGTGTAAGTGGAATCGGCCTGTTTCTTCGGCGCGGCGCCGCGGTAGTTGTGGGTGACTCCCACCTGCGGGTGCGATTCGGGAACGATGCGGTCCTGCGCCAGCCATTTGCGGGAAAAGAATTTGTCCCATGCGGCCTGCACCGAGGGCGGGTCGCCGGGCGCGGGCTTGCGCCACATCAGCCCGTTTTTCATGAGGTCGGACTGGCTGGCGGTCTTCGGGTCGAAGGTATCGGGCGGGGCCGGCGTGGCGTACGCGCCTTTGAGGTTCGTCGCGATCAGCGGATAAGGGCTCCTGGCTTTGAACGCCGCCTCATCGAAAACGAAATTCGCAAGCGTCGTGGCGTTGGCGAGTGTCGCGGTTGGTGTTGCCATAGCTGGCCTCCTCGGGTTTTCCGTGCAGGGATTTTGTGGATTGCATGACGACGTTAGCACAATTAAATTCCAGGAATTAGTGCTTAAAATTCCACATATTCCGATTCCCGTGTGCAACCCTACAGATCGTTTCCGCGGCCGGTGTGTGCGAGTACCCTGGCGATATCCTGACGGGTTCCATGTCTTCGTTCGAACTGACGCGCGGCGAACTGCGGACCCTGAAGAGCCTGAAGCGGCCGGAACAGATTCAGCGCTTTCTCGATACGGAAGTCGCCTACAACAAGGAAATGGAGGGGGAAACGATCCGGTCGCCGCGGAGGGTTCTGCGCGACCGGGTGGGGCATTGCTTCGAAGGCGCGCTGCTGGCGGCCGCGGCGCTGCGG
>DASPQQ010000263.1:0-7249 GCA_035624885.1 Bryobacteraceae bacterium
GCATCCAGCCGTCGCGCGATACGGCGATTCAGACGCTGAGCGCGGGCGTGCGCTCCGACCCGAACGGCACCGCGATTCACGATCTCCGGTTCATTGCGCCCGCGATCGGCGAGCTGGATGGCGCGGGCACGATCAGCCCGCAGCATGTCCTCGACTTCAAAATGAGCATGACGCTGAAGGCGCCCGGCGTGATGTCGGCGGCGATCGGGCGCGATACGGCGATCCCGTTTTTTGTGCAGGGCACGTCTACGAATCCGGAATTCAAGCCGGATGTCGCCGGGATCGCGAAAGCGCAGGTCCAGCGCCTGACGCAGGGGACGAAGATCGGCGGCCAGGCCGGTCAGGCGCTGCAGGGCATTCTGGGCGGCAAGAAGAAATAATCAGGCCTTGAGCCGGCAAGGCAGATACTCCGGTTCCCAGACCTGGGCCCGCACCAGCGAAGCGAGATCCTGTTCGCGAATCGGGTCCGCCACGCCGTCGAGTCCCGCCTGGCGCGCGACGGCGATCGCCACTTCGACGGAGACGGATCGCAGCTCCGTCACGGGCGGCAGGAGGCGGCGTTGTTTGTCTTTTTTCGCAGGCGACAAGTCCGCCAGAGCCCGGGCCGCGGCCATGAACATGCGATCCGTCATGCGGCGCGCGTTGGACGCGATGACCCCCAGTGCGACGCCGGGGAAGATGTAGGAGTTGTTGGTCTGATCGACGTTGGGGAACGGGCTGCCGGTGCCGATGACGGCGCGCCCGCCGGTCCAGCGCATCAGGTCTTCCGGGATGGCTTCGCTGTGCGACGTGGGATTCGAGAGCGGGAAGATGGCGGGACGATCGACTCCGGCCGCCATCGCGCGCACGATTTCCTCCGTGAACGCGCCGCCGGCTCCGGAAGTACCGATCAGGACGTGGGGTTTCACGTTGCGGACCACATCGAGCAGGGTGATGTGGTCCCGGTGATCGGGATTCCAGCCGGCGATTTCACATCGCGACCGCACCCAGGGCCGCTGATCGGGCTCGATTCCGGCGCCGCCTTCGACCATCAGCCCGCCGATTCCGACCGGATAGAAACGGCCGCGCGCCTCGGATTCGCTCAAGCCGGCGTCGATCATGGCGTTCTTCAGCAGGGAGGCGATGCCGCGACCGGCCGAGCCGAAACCGAGCATGGCGATGCGCTGCTCGGTGAGAGGCACGCCGGTGACGTTCGCGGCGGCGAGCAGGGTTCCGGTGGCAACGGCCGCAGTTCCCTGAATATCGTCGTTGAAGGTGCAGAGGCGGTCGCGGTAGCGTTCGAGCAGGCGCGCCGCGTTGCCGCGCGCGAAGTCTTCCCACTGCAGAAGCACGTTGGGCCAGCGCTTCATGACGGCGGTGACGAACGTTTCGATGAAGTCGTCGTAATCCTGGCCGCGCACGCGGCGATGGCTCCAGCCGATATAGAGCGGGCTGCGCAGTCTTTCCTCGTTGTCGGTCCCGACATCGAGCAGAATGGGCAGGCACAGCCGCGGATTGATGCCGCCGAGCGCGGTGTAGAGCGAGAGCTTGCCGATCGGGATGCCCATGCCGCCCGCGCCCTGATCGCCGAGCCCGAGAATGCGCTCGCCGTCGCTGACCACGATGCAGCGCACGCCGTCATAACGCGGGTGCGCGAGAATCTGGCTGATGCGCGCGCGGTTCGGGTAACTCAGGAATACCCCGTTCGGCGTGCGCCAGATCTCGCTGAAACGCTCGCAGCCCTCGCCGACCGTCGGGGTATAAACGATCGGCAGCATCTCTTCCATGTGGCCGATCAGCAGGGCATAGAAAAGCGTTTCGTTGCGGTCGAGCAGGTCGCGAAGAAAAGAATACTTCTCGAAGTTGCTGGCGAGGCTCCGGAAGACCAGCAGGCGGCGCGCAATCTGGTCTTCGAGCGTGCCGACGTGAGGAGGAAGCAGGCCATGGAGCGCGAACGTGTCGCGCTCCTGTTCGGTGAAAGCCGTTCCCTTGTTGAGCAACGGGTCGCTGAGGAGCTGAAAACCGGTGAGCGCGGTTTCCACGAATTTCTGCGCCATCTCAGATTGAGAGTAGCGCGAGGCCGCCGGCGCCCTACCAGAGAAGTTTGAGACCGAACTGAATCTGGCGCGAAGTGGTCGAAGTGCCGGTGATCAGGCCCGCGGTGGGAGACACTCCAGTGGGCGTGAAGGTCACGGCGTTCGGCATGTTGAAGTTGGTGTGATTCAGCAGATTGAAGAATTCGGCGCGAAACTGCAGCGTGAGGCGCTCGCGCAGAGCCGTGGTCTTCATGGCTGAAAAATCCCAGGTGGCGAGGCCGGGGCCCGTCAGGGTGTCGCGGCCCAGATTGCCGTAGAAGCCGCTGCTGTTCGGCGGAGCGAGGAACGCGGCCGGATTGAACCACTGGGTCGGATTGCCTTCGATCACGCTGCCGGTGAACGCGGGGTTTACGAAAGGCCGCACGGGGTTGCGCGTGTCGCCGTTGTTCGACGGGTTGTAGCTCAGCTGCGGAGTGAAGGGGAATCCGCCCTGCATGGTGCCAATCGTGTTCAGGGTCCAGCCCTTCGTCAGCAGATTGTGCGATCCGTGGGGGATGGCCCAGGTGCCGCTGATCACCCCGACGTTGCGCACATCGAAGTTGGCGGGGCCGCGGTCGGCCGCGAGATCGAACGGATTCGAGGCGAGGGCCGGTTCGTTGCCGGAGGTGGTGGCATTGATCGAAGAGCCGTCGTCAATCACCTTCGAGAGCGTGTAAGTGCCGCGCAGATAGAAGCTCTGGCTGAAGCGGTGGTTGATATCGATCTGCCCGGCGTGATAGTGGGAGTCGCCTTCAGAGAAATAAGTCCAGGTGTTGGCGATCGTGGGGTTCGGTTTCGTGGAAGTGGGAACGTAATAAGTGCCGGCCGGAACCGGGGTGCCGGCGATGCCTGCGGGGAAGTTACTCGGGTAAGTCGCCGGGCAGGGCGACGCCGGGCAGATTACCGGAAACGGCTCGTTGGCGTCGATGCCAATGAGTTCGTGATAACCGTGCGAGCCGATATAGCCGAGCGTTACGGCGGTATTCGCCGAAATCTTCTGCTCGATGCGGAACGACCAGGAGATCAGCGTGGGCGTCCGCATATCGGGCTGGACGCCGCCGGGGACGAGGTGACCCGTCGAGGGGATCGGCGCGGAAGACAGCAACGGGAGTGAAGCGACGGGCACGTTGGGCACGCTCCAGGTCGGATTGTAAGGAGCGTTCTGATCGGCGCGGTAGCCGAGCGCGTCCTGGAGATCGTTGTACATGCCGAAACCGGCGCGAACCACAGTCTGGTTGTTGTTGTGCAGCGGGCTCCAGGCGAGGCCAACACGTGGTTGAGGCAGGAACTTCGCTTCGTTCACGGTGAAAAGTGAATTGCCCACCGTGGGCTGGCTCGAGATGATGCCGTTCGGGTAGGTGTAATTCGCTGCGCGGCCGCGCGCTTCGTTCCAGCCCGTGGAAGATTCCGAGCGGAAGCCGAGCGTGATGTTCAGATCCGGCGTCAGACGGATCGAATCTTCGGCGTAAGCAGCCACGAAAGTGGAACGCCATTCCATTGCCGTGGGCGTGGGATCGAAGAGCAGCGTGGCGACGGTGCCCTGCAGGAATGTCTGGAGGCTGGTGAACGTTGCCTGACCGTACTGGCTGAGCGCAAGAGTCTCGTTCGAACGCAGTTGCTGCAGCCAGAGACCGGCCGTGATCTGGTGCCGGCCCACCGTCTTCGCAATGTGCTCGTCAATCTGGAACAGATTGCGGGCCACGGACAGGTTGCTCCCGTTGTTGCTTCCGGCGAGGCTCAACTGCGCGGCGGGGTTCGACCCGGCGGCGCCTCCGACGACGATGGCTCCCACCGGATCTCCCGAAAGGAAACCGGGAAGGCTGGCAGCGGGAGTGCCGGGAGTCGGTTCACCGGTGAAGTAGTAGCCGGCGCGCGAGTAGCCGAGCCGCGCGGTGTTCAGCAGAGTCGGGGAGAACAGATGCGTTTCTTCCACGCTCGCCACCTGCTCCCGCAGCGTATCGGCATCGGTGCTGTATGCGTTCGTGCTGGTAGGCGTGAAGTCGGCGCTGTCATCGATAGTGTAGACGCCGCTGAGCAGATCCGATGACGAGAAGATATGGTCGAGCCGGAGGGTGCCGAAATCGTCGCGGATGGTCTGGAGCGGGTTATTGAATGCCTCGGCAATGCCGCCGAAATCGGGTGCGCCAGGCGTCGGAGTGGGCCAGGCATTGATCAGCGGCGAAACGCCGACGAAGGCGAGACCGTTCGAACCGCAGGCGACGCCGCTGGCGATGCTGCACGGCAGGTAGCCGTTGCGCGCGTTGTTATCGGGAACCAGATCGACGCCGGTCTGGTGCAGGTGCTGCAGAAAGCGCTCCCAGTTGGCGAAGAAGAAGGTCTTGTCTTTTTTGATGGGCGCGCCGAAGGAGACGCCGAACTGATTGCGGGCGAACCCGGGAACCGAGGCGCCGTCGAAGAAATTGCGCGCGTCGAAGGCGTTGTTGCGTACGAATTCGTAGAGCGAACCGTGGAGCTGATTGGTGCCCGATTGCGTCACAATCAGGACCTGCGCGCCGGGGTGCTTGCCGTATTCGGCGCTGTAGGAGTCGCGCAGCAGGTTGAACTCCCGGATGGCGTCCACGCCGAGAAGCTGCTGGCTCACGCCGCCCGGCTGCATGTTGTTTTCCGCCGCGCCGGTGAATTCGACGCCGTTGAGCAGGTACATGTTCTGCTGCGGGCGGTTGCCGTTGACCACGAAGTTATTGCCCGAAGTCGAGTTCGAGACACCCACGCCGCCGACCTTCTGCGAGGTGAAGTTCACCACCCCGGGATTGAGGGTCAGCAGTTCGTCAAAGCTTCGTCCGTTCAGCGGCAGCTCGCGGACCTGCCTTTCCCCCACCAGACCCGAGGTGTCGGACGTCGTCACGCTCACCTGCGGGGCATCGGCGTCGATGGTGACGCTCTGGCTGGTGTCGCCCACCTTCAGGGTGAAGTCGATGACCGCGGCCTCGCCCACATCGAGACTCACGCCGGTACGCACGGCGTCGGCAAAGCCCGGCCTGGACACCCGGATTTCGTAACCTCCGAGCGGAAGCGCCGCGAAGTCATAGCGGCCGGAAGCGCCGGTGACCGTGGAGCGCGTGGCTCCGGTACCGGTGTTGGTGGTTTTCACGGTGGCTGCCGCGACGACGGCGCCGGACGGGTCGGTGACGGTACCGGAAAGGCTGGCCGATACCTGGGCCGCGGCCGGGAGCGCAAGGACAAGAGCAATCCACAGGGAGGGTTTGAACATTGACCTTCAATGATGTCACTGTCATGTAAAAAGGTCAACACAAGACAGCGGGACCTGATATACAACTGAGCTATGGGACTTTCCGCCAGAAATCAACTGCCCGGCATTGTGGAAGAAGTGCATCTGGGCGACATCATGGCCCACGTTGTGGTGAAAGTGGGCGATCAGCTCGTCGAGAGCGTGATCACGAGGACGAGCGCCGACGAGCTCGCTCTGAAGAAAGGCGACGCCGTCAAGGTGGTGGTCAAGTCCACCGAGGTGATGATTCAGAAGGGCTGACCGGAAGCCGGCTTACGGCTGGAGCGCGAGCGTGGCTTTGCCGGCGGGGCCGGAGTAGATCAGTTCGAGCTGCCGCACGCCTTTGAGGCCGCCGCGGTATTCGAAGTAAAGCAGTCCCGCCTGAGGAAGGGGACGATCGCCTTCCGGGAAGGAAGCTTTCTGCACCTTCTGATCCATGGCGCGCTGCACCTCAATGGGCATCTTGGGAGGCGGCGGTTTCTCGCCCGTGTTGCCGGGGTCGTTCCCTCCGAGATTCAGGTGCGCCTTTTCGGCTTTCTCAGCCGCCTGATTCATTTCCCATTCCGGGTCCTTGAGCGATCTCTGCACGAACCCGAACGGCTGGCTTGGCAGGACCTGCTTCTTCCCGTTGACGCGCAGCGAGAAATCGGCGGGAGTCAGGGTCAGCTTCTGGCCGGCGGCGCCGAAAATGCCCGCTTCCACGATGATGTAATCCTCGCTGGTAAAGGTCGCCTCGGGCGTGGGGACGCTGTGCTGCATGAACTCAGCCGCGATGGTGACGTTGCCCGCTTTGGCCTGTGCCTGATAATCGGCCGGGGTGGCGCGGGGCGGAACTCCTTCGCTGGGTGTCTGGGCATAAGCCACGGCCATGCAGCCGAGGACGATCATGAGACAGGAAACAGACGTGAAACGCATTGCTGCCACAAACTTAGCACAGCAGGAACCAATATCCGGCCGACGTCAGGCTGGTTTTCCGGGTTGGGTTATCGGAAATGATGGACTGGGCGCGGCTGATCAGCACCGAACGGGCTGGGCCATCGGCGCATCCGGCCGGTGACCGTACGGAGTTTGAGGAAGATCTCGGACGCGTGATGGGCCGGCGCGTGATTCCACGACCTGGACCTTGGAGTGCGTACGAGAAGGACCTCAACCGCAATTTCGCGGCCATCGATCCCTGTATCCGGCGGAAATATCTGCAGTTGCGGCTGGTTTGCGATCAGGTGGCGGGCATGACCGACGCCTACGCGGTGCGGCAGCACCGGCTTTTGACCAACGCCTGAATCTTTCGGGCGGAACTGCCGATAGTGGGCAAGGACGGATTGCCTTGCCGCTGACGACTTTTCCAGCCCCAGCCACGATTTGCCCGGTACGGGAGGCGATCTACGGCTCGGGCAGCGATCCGTGCGGGAACCCTGAATCGGCCGCGAAGACCCTCCGGCTGCTGGCGTCCATCGTGGTGGGTTCGAATGACGCCATCCTGAGTACCACTCTCGACGGCATTGTCACAAGCTGGAATCCGGCCGCGGAACGCCTTTTCGGCTACGAGGGCGCCGAGATCATTGGAAAGTCCTTCGCTGTCTGTGTTCCCCCTGACCGGATGGAGGAATTCGTCGAACAGGTGCAGATGGTTGCACAGGGCGGCCGGAGCGACATCGAGACCGTCCGGCTGCACAAGACCGGCCGCCGCATCGATGTCTTCCGCTCGGCGTGGCCCGTTCGCGATGCCTCTGGCGCGCTGAGTGGCATTTCGGCGGTGTTTCGCGATATCAGCGAGAAACGGCGCTCCGAAGAGAGAGCACGCCAGAGCCGGGCGCTGCTCGAGCAGATTACGGAGGGCATCGGCGAAGTTTTCTGGATGGCGGACATGGCGGCGGGCCGGGTTTCCTACGTCAGCCCGTCGTTTGAAAAGATCTGGGGCCGCACCTGCGCCAGCCTCTACGCGGAC
>DASPQQ010000264.1:0-3033 GCA_035624885.1 Bryobacteraceae bacterium
CTGGCTCCCTTCTACGTCAAGGACTGGCAGCTCCGGAACTACGTGCGAACCCTCCTGAGCGGCCCCCGGATTGCCTCGCTCTCCGACGCATCGCTCGCCCGGGACGTCACGGGACGCGCCGGTGAACTCGGCCTGCCCGTCACGGCCAGCAACGTGCAGATAGGCCGCGACGGAGGCAGGATCAGAATGAACATCCGCTATACCGTGCACTTCGACCTCTATCAGGTCGACCTGCATTTCCACACCAATGCAGCCAGCAGATGAAAACCTTCTGTGACGCTATCCTTGGAGAAGGGTCGAAATGAGGGTCGCTGAAGATCGCCACGCGTCGGGAAAACGGACCGCCAGATCGTCCGGAGACCGCCGTATCCGCATCCCGCGCAACGCCCTGCTGGTACGTTTTTTCCTGCACCCGGCCGGTAAAACTCTCCTGGCGCTGGCCGCTCTCGCGCTTCTCGCCGGCATTGGCATCTTCGTCTACTACTACAACGTCTACGCGAAGATGATCGACGCCCGCCTGCGCGGCGGCCCGTATCGCACCACGGCCGGCATCTACGCTTCACCGGGCTCGGTCGCGGTCGGAGACACGCTTTCGCCTTCCGAGCTGGCCGCCACGCTGCGCAAGGCGGGTTACAGCGAGAACCGCTCCAATCCGGTCGGTTCTTATTCCGTGCAGGCCGATTCGGTCGATATTTTCCCCGGCGTCGATTCCTACTTCACCCAGGAACCGGCCACCATCAAGTTCCGCGGCGGAAAAATTTCCCGGGTCATCTCGCTGCGCGACAATACCGACCGGCCGCTCTACGAACTCGAGCCCCAGCTCATCACCAATCTCCACGACCGCAACCGCGAAAAACAGCGTGTGGTCCATTACGAAGACATCCCGCCCGTGCTGCGCAACGCCGTTCTCTCCGCCGAGGACAAGCGCTTCTTCCAGCACTCCGGTTTCGATCCGGTCGGCATCATCCGTTCGGCGTGGGTGGATCTGCGCACTGGCAAGAGCGCGCAGGGCGCGTCCACGCTTTCCATGCAGCTTGCCCGCGACATGTTCCTCAACACGAACAAGAACTGGCGCCGCAAGCTGGCCGAAGTCATGATCACCATGCAGCTCGAGCAGAAGCTCACCAAGGAGCAGATCTTCGAGATGTACTGCAATGGCGTCGATCTCGGCTATCGCGGCAGCTTCACCATCCGCGGTTTCGGCGAAGGCGCACAGGTATTTTTCGGCAAGGATCTCCGTTCGCTCACGCTGCCCGAAGCCGCCGCCATGGCCGGCATCGTGCGCGGCGCCAGCTACTACAATCCGTACCGCCATCCCGATCGCGTGAAGGAACGCCGCAACGCCATCCTCGCGCTCATGCGGCAGAATGGCTATATCGACGATCGCGAGTACGCGCTCGCCACCGAATCCCCCCTGACTCTGGTTTCCGGCCCGGCCGAATCGAGCGATGCGCCGTACTTCGTGGATCTGGTGAACGATGAACTCGAGCGCCGCTTCCCCGGCTACGATTTTCAGGCCAGCGCAGGCAAGGTTTACACCACTCTCGATCTCGATCTGCAGAAAGCGGCCAACGAAGCCGTCGCCATCGGCATGAAGCAGGTCGATGATCTGGTGCGGAGGCAGAGGCGTTTCCGCAACGCGCCCTTCGTCGAACCGCAGTGCGCGCTCATCGCGCTCGATCCGCATACCGGCGAAATCAAGGCTCTGGTCGGCGGCCGCAACTACGGCGCGAGCCAGCTCAATCGTGTCCTCGCCGAACGGCAGCCCGGCTCCATCTTCAAGCCGTTCGTTTATGCGGCGGCGTTGAATACGGCCGTGGCCGGAGGCACCCGTACCCTCACACCGGCCTCCATCGTGGTCGACGAGCCAACCACTTTCTACTTCGACGACCAGGAGTATTCGCCGGACAACTTCGAACACGAGTTCTATGGACCGGTGACGCTGCGCCACGCGCTCGCGAAGTCGCTGAACGTGGCCACCATCAAGGTTGCGGAGATGGTCGGCTACCAGACCGTGGTCAATCTCGCGCACCGCTCCGGCATCAGCGAAGACGTGAAAGCCACGCCCGCGATGGCCATCGGCTCCTACGACGCCACGCCGCTCGAAATGGCCGGCGCTTACACGGTCTTTGCCAACGGCGGCGTGCATATCCAGCCGTCGATGATCTCGCTCGTGAAGGAACGCGGCGGCAGGGTCGTGCTCGACCAGAAACCGGAAGTCAAACCCGTGCTCGACCCGCGCGTGGCTTACCTCATGGTCAACATGCTCGAAGAGGTGATGCGTTCGGGCACTGCCGCCGGCGTTCGCGCCCGCGGTTTCGTCGCGCCGGCCGCCGGGAAAACCGGCACTTCGCACGACGGCTGGTTCGCCGGCTTCACTTCCAACCTGCTCTGCATCGTCTGGGTCGGCTTCGACGATAACCGCGAACTCAACGAAGAAGGCGCCCATTCCGCCCTGCCTGTCTGGGTCGAATTCATGAAGCGGGCCACCAGCTTCCGCAAGTATTCGGACACGAAACCGTTCGAAGCACCCGACGGCGTGGCCACCGTCACCATCGACCCCGAATCCGGCATGCCGGCCACCCCGCAATGCCCCACGCAGGCCCCCGAAGTTTTCATTCAGGGCACCGAACCCGTCGGCACCTGCCCGCTGCACGGCGGCAAGGGCGACCGCACCACCGTTTCCGGATGGGAAGTGACCAGCAACGAACCGCCGCCCGGCGCGGTCTCCGCGGACCAGCCGGCGGCCGCAACCGCCGCCCAGCCGCGTGACCGCAAGCAGCCCGCTGTCCGCGCCGCGGCCAGGCCCGCGCCTGCCGCTCCGCAGCCGAATCCGAACGACGAGCAGCCGAAAAAGAAGGGCTTTTTCGGGCGCTTGCTCGGAATATTCAAATGAGGTTCAATGGGGACAAGCAGGCAGGCACAAGATGTTTTACCGGGGATTTTTTCTTTCCATCCTGATTGCGGGTCCAGCCTTTGCCGCCGATGCGCCAGCACCCCTGACGCTCGAACAGCGCGGCGACGTGTTCATGG
>DASPQQ010000265.1:0-16153 GCA_035624885.1 Bryobacteraceae bacterium
GGGTCCGATTGTTGAACATCTGATGATGTAGGCCGAGGAAAAAAGGAATATGGCTGTCGCATTACAGGAACCGCCGGTGGGTGTAAGGCCGGAAGCCGTGCACGACTCGACGGCGATGGGAATTTCGAAAGGCAAACGGTCGCGGCCGTTGTTCGATCCCCCGATCGTCAAACGGGCGATCGTGGATTCCTTCATCAAGCTGAACCCGGTGACGCTGATGAAGAACCCGGTGATGTTCGTGGTGGAAGTGGGCGCGGCGCTCACGACGCTGCTGATGTTCCGGACCATCGCGACGGGCGGCAATATCGCGTTCGAAGCGCAGATTGCGGCGTGGCTCTGGTTCACGGTGCTGTTCGCCAATTTCGCCGAAGCCATGGCGGAAGGCCGCGGCAAGGCGCAGGCTGACAGTCTGCGCAAGACCAAGACCGACGCGGTGGCGAAGAAGCTCGACGACGCGGGCAAGGTGGAGCAGGTGAGCGCGGCGTCGCTGCGCAAGGGCGACGTCTGCCTGTGCGAACCGAACGACATCATCCCGGGCGACGGCGACGTGATTGAAGGCATCGCCAGCGTGGACGAATCGGTGATCACGGGCGAGAGCGCGCCGGTGATCCGCGAATCGGGCGGCGACCGCAGCGCGGTGACGGGCGGCACGAAAGTGCTGTCGGATTACATCAAGGTGCGGATCACGTCGAACCCGGGCGAGACGTTTCTCGACCGCATGATCGCGCTGGTCGAAGGCGCGCAGCGGCAGAAGACGCCGAACGAGATCGCGCTGAACATCATGATCGCGGGCCTGACCCTGATCTTCATGTTCGCGGTGATGACGCTGGCTCCGTTCGCGCAGTACAGCGTGGCGCAGGCGAAGGCGGGCACGGCGCCGACCGTGATTGTGCTGGTTTCGCTGCTGGTCTGCCTGATTCCGACGACGATCGGCGGGCTGCTTTCGGCGATCGGCATCGCGGGCATGGACCGCGTGATGCAGCACAACGTGCTGGCGATGAGCGGCAAGGCCGTGGAAGCGGCCGGCGACGTGAACACGCTGCTGCTCGACAAGACGGGCACGATTACGCTGGGCAACCGCCAGGCGGTCGAGTTCATTCCGGCCGACGGTGTGGCGCCGCAGCAGCTGGCCGATGCGGCGCAGCTTTCGAGCCTCGCCGATGAGACGCCGGAAGGGCGCAGCGTGGTGGTGCTGGCGAAGGAGAAGTACGGGCTGCGCGGGCGCGAAATCGCCGAGCATGAAGCCGAGTTTGTGAAGTTCACGGCGCAGACGCGCATGAGCGGACTGAACTTCGAGGGCCGTCAGATCCGCAAGGGCGCGACGGAATCGATCCGCAATCATGTGGTGGCGCTGGGCGGGACGTTCCCGCAGCGCGTGATCGACACCACGGACGGGATTTCGCGCACGGGCGGGACGCCGCTGGTGGTTTCCGAAGACGCGAAAGTGCTGGGCGTGATTCATCTGAAGGACATCGTGAAAGGCGGCATGCGCGAGCGGTTTGCGCAGATGCGCGTGATGGGCATCCGGACGGTGATGATCACGGGCGACAACCCGCTGACGGCGGCTGCGATCGCTTCGGAAGCCGGGGTGGACGATTTCCTCGCGCAGGCGACCCCGAAAGACAAGCTGGAGCTGATCAAGCGCGAACAGGCCGGCGGACGGCTGGTGGCGATGACCGGCGACGGCACGAACGACGCGCCGGCGCTGGCGCAGGCCGACGTGGGCGTGGCGATGAACACGGGCACGATGGCGGCGAAGGAAGCCGGCAACATGGTGGATCTCGACAGCAACCCGACGAAGCTGATTGAGATCGTGGCCATCGGCAAGCAGCTTCTGATCACGCGCGGCGCGCTGACCACGTTTTCGATTGCCAACGACGTGGCGAAGTATTTCGCGATCATTCCGGCGATGTTCGCGGTGACGTATCCGCAGCTCAACCGGCTGAACATCATGGGGCTGCATACGCCGGAGAGCGCGATTCTGGCGGCGGTGATTTTCAACGCCCTGATCATCATCGCGCTGGTGCCGCTGGCGCTGCGCGGTGTGAAGTACCGGGCGCTTTCGGCCGGCGCGCTGTTGCGGCGGAATCTGCTGATTTACGGGCTTGGCGGGGTGATCGCTCCCTTCCCGGGGATCTGGGTGATCGACCGCATTCTGGGACTTTTGCATTGGGCCTGAGGGTGTATGGAAAACCCGGGACAGACTCCTTTTTCGCGACGGCCTCGAAAGTCGAAGCGAAGCACTCGGGCGCGAAAAAGGAGTCTGTCCCGGTTTTCCGAACTGGAGATTAAGAAATGCTTTCTGAATTGAAACCGGCGATTCTGATCACGATTGTGCTCACGGTTCTGACGGGGATTCTCTATCCGCTGGCGATGACGGGCGCGGCACAGGTGCTGTTTCCGCATCAGGCGAATGGAAGCCTGATCGAGCAGAACGGGAAGGTGATCGGGTCGGAACTGATCGGGCAGAATTTCGCCAAGCCGGAGTATTTCCATCCGCGCCCGTCGGCGGCGGGCTCGAACGGCTACGATGCGACCGCTTCGGGCGGATCGAATCTGGGGCCGACGAATCCGGCGCTGAATGACCGGCTCACGAAGGACGCGGCGCAGTTCCGCAAGGACAACCCGGATTTCACCGGGCCGATTCCGGCGGACGCGATTACGGCGTCGGGCAGCGGGCTCGATCCCGAGATCTCGCCCGCGAATGCGTTCGCGCAGGCATCGCGGGTGGCAAAGGCGCGCGGGATGTCGCTTGATAAAGTGGAGAATCTGATCCGCGCGAACACGGAAGGCCGGCAGCTCGGCGTGCTGGGCGAGCCGCGCGTGAACGTGCTGAAGCTGAACCTGGCCCTCGATGGGAAGTGAGTATTCAAGACCCGATCCGGAAGCTCTGCTGCGGCAGATTCAGGAGCAGGAAGCGCATGAAGCGCGCGGCCGGCTGAAGATATTCCTCGGCTATGCGCCGCGCGTGGGCAAGTCGCAGCGCATGTTCGACGAGGGACGGCGAAGGAAGAAGCGCGGGCAGGATGTGGTGGCCGGCGCGATCCAGAGCCGGGGATCGGAGGAACTCGATGCGCTGATCCGCGAGTTCGAAGTGATTCCGATGGTGAACGACGTGGTGGATGTGCCCGCGATCCTGCAGCGGGCTCCCCAGGTCTGCCTGCTGGATGAACTGGCGCGCGACAACCCCGCGGGCAGCCGCAACGCGCACCGCTGGGAAGACGTGGAAGAAATCCGCTCGCACGGCATCAACGTGGTGGGCGCGCTCAACCTGCAGCACATCCGCGAGCAGCAGGATACGGTGGAGCAGATCACGGGCAAGCGGGCCGGGAGTTCGGTGCCGCAGAGATTCATCGAGTCGGCGGACGAGATTGTGATCGTCGACGTGCCGACGGAGGATCTGAAGGGCGCGAAGCTGACGCTGCTCAATCCGGTGCAGCTTTCCGAGCTGCGCGAGCTGGCGTTGCTGCTGGCCGCGCAGGTGGTGGAGCACCAGCTGCAGCTCTACATGGATTCGCACGGGATCATGCAGAGCTGGGGCACGCAGGAGCGGATTCTGGTCTGCATCACGGGGCAGAGCCTGGCGCGGACGATGCTCGAGAGCGGCGCGCGGGCGGCGGCGCGATTCCATGGGCAACTGCTGGCGGTGACGGTGAAATCGGGCGAGATGCCGCGGGCGGCGGAAGAAGCGCTGGCGGAGAATCTCGAATATGCGCGGCGGCTGGGCGCCGAGGTGCATGTGCTCCAGGGCTCGGACGCGATGGACGAGATCATCCGCTTCGCGCGCGAGCAGCGGATCACGCAGGTCTTCGTGGGCCACACGGGCCAGAGTTCCTGGAAGTTCTGGAAGCAGAATCCGGTGGACCGGCTGATTCAGGCGGCTGAAGGCATGGACGTCCGGGTTTTCCCGCCCGCGCCTGCTATAGTGCCCAAGGTGGCATGACGCGGGGCAAGCTTAAAGTTTTCCTGGGATACGCCGCGGGCGTAGGCAAAACGTATCAGATGCTGTGCGAGGCGCAGGAACGCAGGCGCCAGGGCCAGGACGTGGTCATCGGTTATTTCGAACCGCACGGACGCGCGGATACGATTGCGCAGACGGAGGGTCTCGAGTTCGTGCCGCGGCAGGTCTTCGAACACCGCGGGGCGAGGTTCGAGGAGATGGATACCGACGCGGTGATCGCGCGGCATCCGCAGGTGGTGGTGGTGGACGAGTTTGCCCACACCAACGTGCCGGGAGCGGAGCGGCCGAAGCGCTGGCAGGATGTGCAGGTGATCCTCGATGCCGGCGTCGACGTTCTCACCAGCCTGAACATCCAGCACATCGACAGTCTCAACGATCAGGTGTGGCATGTGACCGGAATCCGCGTGCGCGAGACGGTGCCGGACTGGGTGCTGCAGGAAGCGGCGGAAGTGGTGATGGTGGACGTGACGCCGCGCGCGCTGATCCATCGCCTCGAGCGCGGCGTGGTGTATTCGCGCGAGAAGGCGGCGAAGGCGCTCGAGAATTTCTTCACGGAATCGAATCTGGCGGCGCTGCGCGAGCTGGCCATGCGGCAGACGGCGCATCAGATCGAAGAAAAGCGCGAAGAGGAGCATTTCATCAGCGACCGGCTGCCGGAGCCGGTGCGGGGATTGCAGTCGAACCTCGCGGAGAAGATTCTCATCTGGCTGACGCCGGACCCTTCGACGGGCATGCTGATCCGGCGCGGGCGGCGCGTGGCGGATTATCTGAATTCGTCCTGCACGGCGGTGTTTGTGTCGCACGATGCGGCGATGTCGGAATTATCGGCGGAACAGAAGGCGGAAGTGGAGAAGCAGCTCAACTTCTGCCATAACCTGCGGATTCAGCCGGAGCTGATCGAGAGCCGGGATGCGGCGAAGGCCGTGACGGAGTATGCGCGGGCGCACGGGATCACGCAGATTTTCGTGACGCGGCATGCGCCGGAGGTGCAGAAGCTGGTGCAGTTGGCCAGGGATATGCAGGTGACGATTGTGGCCGAGCGGGTGCGTCACGCGCAGTGAGAGACGCGGCGAACGCCGCGTGTCCCTGGTTCGTGGCGCTGGCGCGCCGGGTAGACGCGACTGAAGTCGCGTCCACAATGAGGTTTTATTGGGCTTCGGGGGTGGCGAAACGGTAGCCGACCCAGGGCTCGGTGAGCAGGTACTTCGGCTTGGAAGGCTCCGGTTCGATTTTCTTGCGGAGCTGATTCACGACGACCCGCAGATACTCGACTTCATCGCCGTAATCCGGCCCCCAGACCGTCTGGAGCAGCTTGCGGTGCGGGACGGGTTTGTTGGCGTTCGAGACCAGAATCTTGAGCAGGTCGAATTCCTTGGGCGTGAGGCGGACGGTTTTGCCGTTCAGCGTGGCGCGGCGCGATTCGAAGTTGATGCTGAGCTCATCGCTCGAGAAGCTGAGCGGCTCGGTTTCAGCCGCCGAGGGCGCGCGGCGGATGGCGGCGCGGATGCGCGCGAGAAGCTCCTGAATCCCGAAGGGTTTGGTGACGAAATCGTCGGCGCCGGCGTCGAGGGCCTGGACTTTGTCCCGTTCGGTGTTGCGGACGGAGAGGATGATGATCGGGGTGTCGGAGTGTTCGCGCAGGGCGCGGCAGGTTTCGAGCCCGCCGATGCCGGGCATGTTGAGGTCGAGCAGGATCAGATCGGCTGGTTCCTGACGAAGCAGGGCGAGGGCTTCCTCGCCGGTTTTGGCTTCCATGACGGAGTAGCCGAGATCGGTGAGCGTGGCCTTCATGGCACGGCGCAACTGGGGTTCGTCGTCGACAACCAGGATGGTAGCGGTGTTCATTTGGTGAGCGCGGCGGGAGTCAGCGAAGTGGCTGGCAGGCTTATTAATATTGTCGCACCGCCGCCGGGGCGATTGCCAGCCTTGATGGTCCCGCCGTGCGCCTCCACGATGCCTCTGGCGATGGCGAGGCCCATGCCGGTGCCTTCGACCGCGGCGGTGCCGGCGCGGCCGCGGTAGTACTTGCGGAAGACCTTTTCGAGCTCATCCGGGCGGAAACCAGGGCCGCGGTCGGAGACGGAGATGACGGTATGGGCGCCGTCGCTTGTGGCGGAGATTTCGATGGGCGAAGCCGGCGGCGCGTACTTGCGCGCGTTTTCGAGAATCTGGAGCAGGGCGCGGCGGATGAGATCGCTGTCGACGGCGAGAACGAGATCGGGCGGGATATCGACGAGGTAGTGCTTCGAGTCTTCGTCGCGCATCTCCGCGATGGCGGAGCGCACAATTTCGACGGCCTTTGAGAGCTGGCGGTTGATGCGCAGTTCGCGCGACTCGATGCGGGCGAGCTGAACGGCTTCGGTGATCGACTGCTGCAGCCGGATGGATTCCTGATCGATGATGCTGAGGAGTTCCTGGCGGACTTCGTCGGTGCGCGGGGGAATGTCGATGAGGCGGGTGACGCAGGTGCGGATGGCGGTGAGCGGGGTTTTGAGATCGTGCGCGAGGCCGTCGAGCAGAGACGACTTGAATTCCTGATTGCGTCTGGCCACTTCGGCGGCGGCGGTGCTGTCGATGGCGCGCACGCGCTCGTGGTTGATGGCGAGGAGGCTCGCAATGGAATCGCGCAGGGCGGGATTGAGCGGCGCGCCGCGCATGGCGAGACTGCCCACGATGCGGGCGCCGAGCCGCACGGGGACGATGGCGGTCTCTTCGGCATCGCTGATGGGGGTGACGATGGCTTCGCCGCTGCGGGCGACGGCGCCGAGATCGGGCGGCGCGATGCCGGAGCCTTCGAGCGAGCCGAACATTTCCGAAGTCGCGACATCGAAGAAGGCGATGTGGGTGAGGCCGAGGATCTGGCCGGTGCGGGACACGGAGAGCCGGACGGCGTCGCGCGTTTCGTCCATCAGCATGGCGCGGGAGAGTTCGTAGAGTTTGGTGACTTCGTTGCGTCCGGCGACGGCTTCTTCGGCGCGGCGGCGTGCCTGGGAAGAAAGCTGGCTGACGGTGACGGCGGTGGCGAGGAAGACGAAGAGCGCGACCCAGTTTTCGGGGTCGGCGATGGTGAGGGTGCCGATGGGCGGCAGGAAGAAATAGTTGAGGCCGAGAACGGCCAGGATGGAGGTGAAGATGGCTTCGGGCAGTCCCCACGACGTGGCGATGCCGAGCACGAGCAGGAGCATCAGGAGCGAGACGGTCGTCGCGTTGACCGGGATCAGCCGGAAGCAGATGAAGACAAGAGCGGCTACGCCGGCAGCGCAGGCGGCGTAGCGGCTGGCGCGGAATAAAGGCTTGGCCACTACTACCAGGTTACTGCGTTACGTCAGTCGGCTGCTGTCAGCGACATGACGGCATACGCGGTAGCGGCGTCGCTCATGAACCGGCCGGCTTCGAGGTCGGTGCGGTTCTTGTTGAGCGACCAGGCGGGCCAGAGGCCTTCGGCCGGATCCTGATTCTTCATGAGCCAGACGAGGCCGCTGCGCAGCCTGGCGGAAGTGCGCGGCACGCCGGCCTGCTGCAGGACCCAGGTGATGAGGCCGGTGGCGTAGCCATCGCTGCGCGTTTCAAGCGGCGTGTCGTCGCGGCGTTTCCATGTGCCGGCGATGGAGGTGGTGCTCCAGCCGCCATCGGATTGCTGCAGCCCATAGAGTTCGTCGACGAGGGCGCCGCGCTGTTCCGCGGTCAGGATGCCGTGGATTTTCGCGTCCGCCCAGAGGCCGTTCATGCGGTTGATGGGGGATTGCTTTGCAAATTCGCGGCGCAGGTAATCGCGGAGGTTTTCAAGATGTTCCTTCACGTCCCCGCGTTCGCGGTAGGATTCAGGCGCTGCTCCGGCGGCGATGGCGGCGAGAGCGGCGCCGAAGTAAGGAGAATCGTCGGCTTCCCAGGGGCGGTTGTGGAAATCGAGCCAGGGGAAACTGCCGCGGCGGTCCCCCGTGGTGATCTGCTGATCCCACATGGAGGCGAAGGCCTGCATGGTGGCGTCGCCTTTGGGATCGGCGGTGACCAGAATCAGGGCGTTGAGAACGGATTCGGTGCCGCGCGATTCGTAGCTTTTGTTGGGGCCGGAACCTTTGTCGTTGTAGAAAGGCTCGGCCTCGTTCCAGATACGGACACGTCTGGTGACGTTGGCGATGAGCTTCTCCTCAGGCGCCGAGGGGATGGTGAGATGCTGGCGCGCGAGAGCGAATGGAACAGCCGTATGGCAGGAGACGCAGAACGTTTCGTGATCGCGGGCGGACTTGGGCCAGGCGATCCACCAGTCGAGTCGGTTATCGATGTAACTGGCGGCAGCTTTTGGGTTCCAGGCTGCGGATTGGTTTTGCTGCGCCCCGAGCGGCGGCATCGAGAGAGCAAGAATGCCTGCAAGGGTAACGAAGCGTTTCATGAAGAGCATGGTACTACTTTCCCGGGCTGAGTCATATTCCTGCCGGGTAACAGTACCTTACCCCTCGAACTGCCCCGGCGTTTCTGATGAAATCCAGATATAAACATTCGCTGGTTAACCGGAGTTGACGGAGGACAGAGACGGAGGCCAGTTGTACAGCTGGAACTTATAACCCAGTAAACTCCGCGGGGTGGGCAGATTGTAATAGCCCACCCTTTTTTCATTGGCGGCGCCTCTCTCTTATCATCGGGAAATGACGGGTGCGATTCATGCGCGCGAACTGCGGGCCATGTGGCGCGAACGCCGCGAGGTTGCCCTTTTCGACGCGCGCGAGGAAGGGCCTTATGCGGAGGCGCATCCGTTCTTCGCCGTGTCTTTGCCGCTTTCGAAAATTGAGCTGGCGCTTCCGGCGCTGGTTCCGCGGCGCGAAACCCCGGTGGTTGTCTATGACAACGGCGAGGGGCTGGCGGAGGAGGCGGGGCGGCGCATCGCCGGGCTGGGCTATGCGGATGTGCGGCGGCTCGAGGGCGGGCTGAGCGGTTACGCAGCCGAGGGCGAACTCTTCCGCGACGTGAATGTGCCGTCGAAGGCCTTTGGCGAACTGGTGGAGGCGATCCGGGGGACACCGTCGTTGGCGGCGACGGAGGTGAAGCGGCTGCTCGACGAGCGCGCGGATATGGTGGTGGTCGATGTGCGGCGGTTCGAGGAGTATCAGGCGATGAGCCTGCCGACGGCGATCAGCGTGCCGAACGGGGAACTGGCACTGCGTGCGCGGTCGATTGTGCCGTCGCCCGAAACGCTGGTGGTGGTGAATTGCGCGGGGCGCACGCGCAGCATTATCGGAACGCAGACACTGGTGAACGCGGGGATTCCAAATCGCGTGGCGGCGCTGCGCAACGGGACGATCGGGTGGACGCTCGCGGGGTTTGGGCTGGAGCATGGGGCTTCGCGGCGGTTTCCGGAAAGCGCGGAGGGGCGCGAGGCGGCTCGGGCGGCGGCGGTCCGGCTGGCGGAGAAGGCCGGCGTGCGGGTGATTCGCGAGTTACCCCGCGAATCCGAGCGGACGATTTACCGCTTCGATGTGCGGACGCCCGAGGAGTTTCGCGCGGGGCATCCGGAGGGTTTTCGATCGGCGCCGGGCGGGCAACTGGTGCAGGCGACGGATGAATGGGCGGCGGTGCGCGGTGCGTGGATCGTGCTGTTCGACGACGATGGCGTGCGGGCGCGCATGACGGGATCGTGGCTGGCGCAGATGGGGTGGGATGTGGCGGTGATCGAGGCGGAGTTGCCGATGGTGACCGATGCGCCGCGCGCGACGGCGCCGGGAGATATCACGGCGGAGGAGCTGGCGCGGCGCGGGGAAGCGGTGGTGGTGGATCTGGCGGCGAGTCCGGCTTATGAGAAGGGGCATATTCCGGGCGCGTGGTTTCTGATCCGCAGCCGGTTGGGTGAAGATGCGGGGAAGCTGCCGGAGGGCGAGGTTGTCCTCACTTCTCCGGATGGCTGGCTCGCGGCGCATGCGGCGCATGAGCTGGGACGGCCGGTCCGCGTGCTGGCGGGCGGAACGGCGGCGTGGGCCGCGGCCGGGTATGCGCTCGAAGCCGGGCGCGAACGCATGCTGTCGCCGGCGATCGATGTGTACAAGCGGCCGTACGAGGGCACCGACAATTCGGCCGAAGCGATGCGCGCGTATATCGAATGGGAACTGCATCTGGTGGCCCAGATGGCTAACGACGGGATTGCGAATTTTCGCGTGCTTCGATAGCCGCGGCCAGCGCTTCGGGCTGCTGGGAACCGATGACGACCAGCCTGCCGTTGCGGAGATTCACGCGCACCCCTCGGGTGCCAGAGGCGATGCAGGCGCGTCCGTCTCTGGTGGCGCGGATGCCGAAGCCGCCGAAGTCCCTGAAGGGGTCGAACGAGATGACTTCGACGCTTTCGATTTCGGCGAGCGGGATTTTGCAGGAGCGGAAGACGCCGCGCAGTCTGACGGTGAGCCTGGGCGGTTTGAGATCGGTCACCATCTTCACGGTGTTGAGGCGGAAGTAGAGGAGCCAGAGGAGGATGGTCCAGCCGATGACTTCGCGGTTCGAGAGCTTGTTCTGAGCCTGCGGATGCTTCAGGATCACCTGCCAGAGGAGAAGAATGGTGAAGCCGGCGGGAAGCAGCGCGAGCTGAATCTTCATGCGGCGGCTGGAGAGCTTCTGCTCTTCGTGGAACACGCTTTCCAGCTTAACGGAGCTGGCCGATGGCGTACTGCAGGACGGCGTACCGGGTCTGGTAGTCGTATTTCGCGGTGACGTTTTCGATTTCGGCCTGAGTCTGGTTGAGCTGGGCCTGGGCGAGCTCGACGATGGAGGAGAGCCCGAGGTCGTAGCGGCCCTGCGCGAGGGTGAGAGCGAGCGCGGCCTGGCGCATGAACTGGGCGGTGACGTCGATGCGCTGATAAGCCGTTGCGGCGTCGGCCCAGGCGACGCGCACGTCGCGCGTGAGGCGCTGCTGTTCGTCGCGCAGGCGCTGATCGGATTCGAGCGCGCGCTGGCGGGCGGCTTCCTCGCGCGCGGTGAAGAGGCGGCCGTTGAAGACCGGAATGTTCACGTTCACGGCCGCGCCTTCGTAGACGCCGGGAATGCGCGTTGAAGAGATCTGCTCGATGTAGGGAATGTAACCGCCCACGGCGACCGCGCTGACGATGGGGCGCTTGAGATCCTTTTCGGCTTCGGCGAATTTGTATGCGGAGTCGCGGGAGGCTCTGAGGCTGGCGAGCTCCGGACGGCCGGCGATGGCCTGGGTGACGAGATCGTCGGGCGCGGAGGGCGGCGCGGCGGGCATGGGCACTTCGTCGAGTTCGTAGCGGACGACCTGATCGGCGCCGAGGGCGCGGGCGAGTTCGGCCCAGGCCTGGTCGAGACTGTTCTGCGCGCGGATCAGCAGGAGGCGGGCTTCGGAGACATTGACGTCGGCGAAGCTCACGTCGAGCTGCGAGCGGAGGTTGTTTTCGGCGAGAGTGGTGACCTGTTTATCGAGCACCTGGCGTTCGGCAATGGTTTCGCTGGCGACTCTGACGGTGGCCTGGGCGCGGAGAACGTCGAAATAGGCGCGGTTGACGGCGAGCAGGACGTCGTAGCGGGTGGCCTCCAGATTCTGCGCGCCGGCCTGGGCGTTGAGGCGGGAACTGGCGACGAGGTTATTGGTGCGGCCCGAGTCCGTGATGAGCTGGTTGACGGAGAAGCCGTTGCCGTAGCGATTGAAAAGCGCGGAATCGCTGAGGAAACCGGCGCCAATGCGGGCGTCGTGGCTGGCCTGGGAGCCTGTGAGATCCGCCGCGAGGGTGGGGAAGTAAGCGGAACGGGTCTCGGTGATGAGCTGATTGGCGTAGGCCACTTCGTTCCGGGCGGCCTGCACCTGCGGGTGGCTGGCGAGGGCTATCTGCTCGGCCTGCTGGAGCGTGAGGTGGGGCGTGGTCTGCTGCGCCGCTGCGAAGGTGGCAAACAGGAGGGTGAAGGACGCGGCTGAAGCCGCGTGCCCGGAATGCTTAAGCCGCACGGCGTTCCTTTCTCCCGTAGACGAGCAGGTAAGCCGCCGGGACGATGAAGATGGTGAGCAGCACGGAGGAAGTGAGCCCGCCGATGATGGCGCGGGCCATGGGGGTGTACTGTTCCCCGCCCTCGCCGAGTTTCAGCGCCATCGGGAGCATGCCGATGATGCTGGCGAGCGACGTCATCAGAATGGGACGCAGGCGCACGCGGCAGGCGGTGACGACGGCATCGGCGACGGACATGCCCCGCGCTTCGAGCTTGTGCGCGAAATCGACGATCAGGATGCTGTTGGAATCGGCGATGCCGATCAGCATCAGGACGCCCATGAGCGACATCACGTTCAGAGTCGTGTTGGTCAGAGGCAGGATGATCAGGACGCCGACGAAGCCCATCGGGATGGCCAGCATGATGAGGAAGGGATCGATGAAAGAGCGGAACTGGGCGACGAGAATGAGGAACAGCAGGATGAAGGAAATGCCGAATCCCATGCCGAAGCTGATGAAGGATTCGTTCATTCCCTGCACCATGCCGCGCAGGTTGACGCGGATGTTGGAAGGCAGATGCGCGTCTTTGATGGTCTGCTGGATGGCGCTCGTCAGCTTGCCGAGGTCCTCGCCCTTCGGCGTGACGTAGACATCGACCACGCGCTGGATCTGGTAGTGATCGATTTCGGTGGGCGACTGCAGTTTCTCGAGCTGCACCACGGAATCGAGCGTGGTGGGCTCCCGGAGATTCGGCGCGCGGAGGGGAATCTGTTTGAGGTCGACGAGGTTGTGGATGGCGGTTTTGCCGTTCTCGGCGTACTGGACGGAGAGGAAGTAGTCGTTGCCGGTCTGGTAGTCGACCCAGTAGTTGGGGGCGATCATGACGTTGGAGTTGAGCGCGGTGATGACGTTGTTGACGACGTCCTTCTGGGAAAGGCCGAGTTCGCCCGCGTGGACGCGATCGATATTCATGCGGATGGCCGGGTAGTTCATGTCCTGCGGGATGAAGATCTGGCCGACGCCGGGGAGGTTGCGGATGCGGCGCGCGAGGTCCTGGGCGGTGTTGTAGGTGAGGTTCAGGTCGCGGGTGTTCACCTGCACGTCAATGGGCGCGGGCATGCCGGAGTTGAGGATGGCATCGACCATGGAGCCGCTCTGGAAGAAGGCGCGGACATCGGGGAAATCGGCGGAGAGCCTGTCGCGCACGCGGTCCATGTACTCGAGGCTGCCGCCCTTGTGGCCTTCATTCAGCGCGACCTGGATGGTGCCGGTGTATTCGCCGGAGTTGGTGGTGTAGAGCGAGGAGAAATCGTTGACCACCCCGAGATTGGAGACGATTATTTTCAGATCGGATTTGGGGACCGTCTGGCGAATCATGTCTTCGATGCGCGCTGCGTAGTCATTGGTGACTTCGAGGCGCGTGCCGGTGGGCACCTTGATGTTCATGGTGAACTGGCCGGCGTCGGTCTGGGGGAAGAAGGCGCGGCCGAGGTACGGGTAAATGAGCAGGCTGGCGCCGAAAACGCCGATGAGGGCGATCACGGTCAGAGCCGGGACCTTCAGCGCCTTGCGGACGAGGAATTCGTAGACATCCAGAAGGCGATTGAAGTTGCGGTTGAACCAGGCGTTGAAGCCTTTGGCTTCGTGGCCTTCATGGCCGTGGCCGTGCTCGATGCCCTTGAGGAACTTCGAGCAGAACAGCGGGATCACCGTCATGGCCACGACGTACGAGGCCAGCATGGCGAGGCAGAAGGCGAGAGCGAGGGCCGAGAACAGGAACTTGCTGACGCCGATCAGAAGCGTGACGGGGAAGAAGTCGACCACGTCGACAAGCGTGGCGGCGAGAACGGCGAGATTGACTTCCGAGCCGCCTTCTTCGGCCGCGACCCGGGGTGAGGAGCCCATCTCGAGGTGACGGTAGATGTTTTCGAGCGAGATCACCGAGTTGTCGATGACGCGCGAGAAGGCGAGCGCGAGGCCGCTCAGGATCATCGTGTTGACGGTGCTGCCGAGCAGGTAGAGGCAGACGAACGCGGCGAGCGCGGAGATCGGGATGGAGAGCAGGGCGGCGAAGGTGGCGCGCATGCTGCCGAGGAAGATCAGGATCATCAGGGTGGTGAGGCCGAGACCCATCAGGCCTTCATGCATTACGGTATTGAGCGCCTGCTTGACGAAGACGGACTGATCGAAAACGATGTCGGTCTTGAGCTGCGCCGGAAGATCGAACAGGCGGCTCGTCAGGGCGCGGGTATCGTTGACCACCTGGATGGTGTTGGTATCCCCGCCCTGCTTCATGATCGGGATGTAGGCCGATTTCTGGCCGTCGATGCGGACGATGTTGTACTGAAGCTGGTTGGCATCGACGGATTTGCCGACATCGCCGACCGAGACCCAGCTCGAGCCGACGGTCTTGAGCGGGATGGAGTCGATGTCCCTGACGTTCTGGACGAGGCTGTTCGAGTAGATGTAGTAATCGGTGGGGCCGATCTTGACGTCGCCCGCGGGAAGAATCAGGTTGCTGTTATTGACCGCGTTGACCACGTCCATCACGCTGAGCTGGCGCGAGAGGAGTTTGAAGGGATCGACGTAGACCATCGCCTGGCGGTATTTGCCGCCGAAGACAGCGGGGATTTCCGCGCCCTTGATAACCGCGATCTGGTTGCGGATCTGGAACTGGGCGAGGTCGTGGAGCTGGGTTTCGTTGAGGCCTTCGCCTTTCACGGTGACGAGGCAGACGGGAAGGCTCGAAGGGTCGAATTTCAGAACAACCGGCGGGAGGGTCCCTGGCGGAAGCCGCTTCAGATCGGCGAGCCCGAGGTTGGAGAGCTCGGTGACGTCGGCATCGGCGCTGGTGCCCGGCTGGAAGTAGACTTTGATGATGCTGACGCCGAGCAGCGAGCGGGATTCGGAGTGATCGACGCCGGAAGCGAGCGTGAAGAAGCGTTCGAGCGGGTTGGTGATGTCGGTTTCGACATCCTGCGGCGGCATGCCGGAGTAGAAGGTCGCGACGACCACCTCCGGCAGGTTGATGGGAGGGAAGAGATCGACGGGCATGCGGGCGATGCTGGTGATGCCAATCACGGCCAGCGCGAGACAGAGAACAACGATGAAGTAGGGATTACGGATGGAAAAACGAGGCATGGGGTTCGCCTACCTGGGATCTTCGGGCGCGGGCATCAGGTTCACTTTCTTTGCCTGCACCGGCTGGCCGGCTTTGAGACTGCTGCGGTCGCTCACGATGACGAGTTCGCCGCCGCCGAGGCCTGACAGAACTTCCGATTCGTTGGGCGTCTGAATGCCGGTGACGATCCGGCGCGCTTCGATGCGGCCGGAAGCGTCGACGACATCGACGGTCGTTTTTCCGTTGAGTTCGTCGATGGCCTGCAGAGGAACGCGGACAGTGGATTCCTTGTGTTCGAGCGTGATGGTCGCTTCGGCGTAGAGGCCGGGCAGGAGGACGCCGCCCGTATTGGGGACATCGACTTCGGTGTGCATGGTGCGGGTGTCCTCTTTGACGTCGACGGAAAAGCGCGCGACCTTGCCGGGGAAGGTCCGGTTGAGAGAGGGGACGGCGACATCCACCGGGTCTCCGATGTGGATGAAGCGGACGTAGCTTTCGGGCACCGGGATGACGAGACGGAAGAGATCGTTCTGCGAGAGGCGGACGATGGGGATGACGTTGGTGCTGGAACTCGTGCCGGCCTGAACGAGCGTGCCGAGATTGGCGTAGCGCTGCGTTACCACGCCATCGAACGGAGCGGTGATCTTCGCGTAATCGAAGAGGACCTGATCGTGCTGGCGTTTGGCGACGGCGGCATCGTGCTGGCTCTGCGAAAGCGAGAGATTCGCCTGCGCGGCTTCGACCTGGGCTTCGGAGGAGAGATCCTTTCCCTGCGCGTCGTCGACTTCCTGCTGGGCGACGAGGCCGGGCTGCGTCTTTGCGACCTTGTCGAGGCGGTCGTACTGGAGATGGAGGACCTTGTGGGTGGCTTCGACGCGGTTCAGTTCCTTTTCGGCGTGAGTGATCTGATCAGCGGCGCTGCGGATGGCGGCGTCATCCTGCTGGAGCTGGAGTTCGAGTTCCGGGATCTCGAGCGTGGCGATGAGCTGGCCGGTTTTCAGGACGGTGCCGTAATCGACGGGCAGTTCCTTCACGTAGCCGGATTCCTTGGCATAGACGTCGATCTCCTGGAACGGAACCAGTTCGGAGGAAATGGTCATGGTGCGGCCGAGCGGACCGGACGTGACGGGGACAACGCCGACCGTCACCTGCGCTTCG
>DASPQQ010000266.1:0-3174 GCA_035624885.1 Bryobacteraceae bacterium
CGGCCAGCACCAGCAGCGGCGCGAGCAGACCGATGGCCGCGTAGCCAGGCGTGCAGGCGATGGTGAACGTCCCGATCGCCATCAGACCGAAGGTGAGCAGAAGACCCGCGCGGCGCCCGCGATGGTCCACCCACGCGCCGAGCAGGATCGCGCCGAGCGGGCGCATCAGAAACCCCGCGCCGAAGGTCGCAAGCGAAAGCATCAGCGACGCGTACTCATTGCCGCCCGGAAAGAAGGTTCTTCCGATAGCGGCCGCGTAGTAGCCGAATACCTGGAAATCGTAGGCTTCGAGAAAGTTCCCGCTCGCCACGCGAACCACGGGCCAGAATCTGGAAGAAGAACGCGGCATTTCGCGGGACCTCCAGATCGTATCGCACGCCCGCTATTTCTTTGGCGGCGGGCGCGGCAATGGCGATGGCCTCTCCGGACCGGCCTCCGGCTTCGCATCCGGTTTCCCGCCGGCGGGTTCGCTCTCCGGGCCCGCCGCCTCGCCGATCTCGGCCTTCGTCACCGGCTGATACTGAATGATCACCGTGATGCGGCGGTTCGAAGGATCGTCCGGAGCCACGCCCGTTCGCGGGCTCTCGTCGGCATAGCCGCGCACCTGCTTCACCTGATCGGAACGCATCCCGTGGCGCTGCATCCAGCGCCGCGCCGAGTTGGCGCGATCCGCCGACAGCTCCCAGTTGGAATAGTCCTGGCCGCCATACAGCCTTGAGTCGGTATGGCCTTCGATCATCACGGTGTTCGGCAGCTTGCCGATTTCTTCCGCCAGCTTGCCCAGCAGATCTTTGCCGAACTCGGTCGGCTGCGCATTGCCCGATTCGAAGAAGGTCGATTTCTCGCCTTCCAGCATTTCGATGCGCAGGCCCTCACTGGTCACGGTGAACAGCACCTGATCGCGGATCTTCTGGAGCGCGGGCGAATCCTTGATCGCGAGAGCGAGCTTGTCCCTGAGCTTGCTCATGTCGTCCTTGTTGACCGTCAGGCTCTCGCCGCCCGCGCCGCGCAGGCCGTTGCCCACGTCTTTCCCGCTCCCCCTCGGATCGGTGAAATACCCGCCCACGGCCCTCCTCACCTGATCGCTGCTGCTCAGCAGCCAGAGCACGATGAACAGGGACATCATGGCGGTGACGAAGTCGGCGTAAGCGACCTTCCATGCCCCGCCGTAGTGGCCGCCATGGGGGCGCTTCTTCCGCTTGATGATGACGACGGGCTGGACCTTCGCGTTCATGGCGCGCCTGCTCTATGCGGCTTTGGCCTCAAGCGGACGGCCCTTGCAGGCCGCCTCCGTTTCCTTGAACGACGGCCGCAGTTCCGGCGGAATGGCGCGCCGCGCGAACTCGACGGCAATGCTCGGCGCCATGCCTTTGGCGAACGCCATAAGGCCCGCGCGCAGCGTCTGGTAATACTGCGACTCCGCATCGATGATCTTTTCCACGTTGGCGGCCAGCGGCGCCACCATGCCGTAAGAAAGCAGAATCCCGAGGAACGTCCCCACCAGCGCGGCCGCGACCTTGTGGCCGATCTGTTCCGGCGGCCCGCCCAGCGCGCCCATCGTGATCACCACGCCAAGCACCGCGGCGACGATACCGAGGCCGGGCAGTGCGTCAGCCACCGTTGCCATCGCGCGCGCCGGCGCCATCACCTCGTGATGATGGATATCGATATCCTTCTCGAGCAGATCGTCGAGATCGTGCGGCGCGACCACGCCGCACACGGCCGTGCGCAGTGTGTCGCAGACGAAGTGCAGGATATGGTGATCCTTCACCACCGCCGGATATTTTTTGAACATCGCGCTCTTTTCCGGGTTCTCGACTTCTTCTTCGAGCTTCGCCGTGCCGCTCTTGCGCGCGAAGACGAAAATGTCGCTCAGCATTTTGAGGCTCTCCAGATAGAAAGCTTTGTTGAACGGGCTCCCGCCGATCACCGTGAGAATGCTCTTGAAGATCCTGATCGCGAGCGAGAGCGGGTTCGCCACCAGAATCGTGCCCAGCGCCGCGCCGCCGATAATCACCAGCTCCGCCGGCTGCACCAGAACCAGCAGGTTCCCTTTTTCCATGAGGAATCCGGCGATGATCGACCCGAACACCACCACGATTCCGATGAGAGCGAACATTTTCCTGCCCCCTCCATCGGCGGGATGGTGGTAAAACTTCAGCCGCCGGATGTTATCGTGCTGCTTATGGCCGAATACAGCATCGGGCTGGACCTGGGCGGAACCAATCTGCGGGCGGCGGCAATCGATCCGGATGGCAAGCTCATCGATCGGGTCGCGGGGAATCACACGACGCATGGCGCGAGCCGCGAGGCCATTCTGAGCGAGATGGTGGACGCCATTTCCGCGCTGCGCTCCCGCGTCGGCGCTCATTCTCTGGCCGGAATCGGCGTCTCGGTGCCGGGATTCATTTCGCTCAAAGAAGGGATCATCCGCAACTCCAACAATCTGGCGCCGCTTGAGAACTTCCCCATTCGCGACGAACTCAGCCGGCGGCTCGGCGCGCCCGTAATTCTCGAGAATGACGCCAATGCCGCCGCGCTGGGGGAGAAGTGGATCGGGGCCGGGCGCGACGTGGATGATCTCGTGATGCTGACGCTCGGCACCGGCATCGGCGGCGGCATCATCTCGAAGGACCGTATCATTCGCGGCTATCTCGGGATGGCCGGGGAGCTGGGGCACATCACGGTGGTGCCGAACGGAAATCCCTGCGGGTGCGGCAACCGCGGGTGCGTGGAAAAACACGCCTCCGCCACCGCCATCACCGCGATGGCGAGATTGCTGGGCCTGGGCGACGGACTCTCGGCGAAGGACGTCTGCGATCTGGCGCAGAGCGGCAACGAAAAAGCGCGCCAGATCTTTGTCTCGATGGGCGAAGCGCTCGGCATCGTGCTCGCCATGCTCGTCAACACGTTCAACTATCCGCTGTATCTGGTAGCGGGCGGCGTGATCGGGGCGTGGGACCTGTTCGCGCCGCCGATGATCGAGGAAACGCGCCGCCGCTCGTTCACCTTCCGCGCTTCCCAGACGCGCATCGAGAAGGCACAGCTCGGCAACGAAGCCGGGCTCTACGGCTCGGCGTATCTGGCGTGGCTGAAAGACTAGCAAGTCTGTGTACCCGCGCCTTCGGAGACTGTGTGAGAACTCCGGTTCACGGGTATTCGGCTGCGAGCGTG